>NZ_NQYG01000026.1:0-66186 GCF_002878485.1 Pseudomonas sp. AD21 | reverse complement strand
CTCAGCAACCTCAGCAACCTCAGCAACCTCAGCAACCTCAGCAACCTCAGCAACCTCAGCAACCTCAGCAACCTCAGCAACCTCAGCAACCTCAAAAGCCTGAGGCCTCTGGTGAGTCTGCGAAAGCCATTATTGCGTCCGCTGCACCCAGCATGGCTGTCACTGCCCTGCTGGGTGCCGACAAGCCAACGGCCAACGTGGCGCTGGAACAGTTGGCCGCCGGTAGCAACGCCAACCTCGCCAAAGCCACGTTGAGCAGCGTCAATCCGGTCAGCGCCAGCATGCTCTCGGCGATGCACCAGCTGGACAAGCGCACGGCTGCGCAGGGGACGGGAAATGCGCCGCGCCTGGCGGCGGGCGATGAAGGTACCGGGCGGGTCTGGCTGCAAGCGCTGGGGCACGGAGGCAAGGTTGATCGTGACTTCGACAGTACGTTGAAACACTCCACCCAAGGTCTGGTTCTGGGTGCCGACTGGCAACTCGACGAGCAGTGGCATGTCGGCCTGATGGGCGCAAAAGCGCAAACCCGGTTCGATGCCCGGCAGTTCGATGGCGATCTCGACAGCTGGCACCTCGGTGCCTACGCCCTGCGCCAGGATGGGCCGTTCGCCCTGCGGTTGGGCGCTTCTTATGGCAGGCACGATGGCAGCGGCAAACGGCATGTCACCTTCAATGGTTTCAGCGACCGGCTCAAGAGCAGCTACGACGCCAATACCCAGCAGCTGTTTGCCGAAGTCGGCTACAACCTGGGCCATGGCAACGTCAGCATCGAACCGTTCGCCAGCGTTGGTTATCAGCGTTACCAGCGAGACGGATACACCGAGAAAGGTGGCGATGCGGCGCTGCACGTCGAGGGCCAGACCCGGGCGAATCCGAGCAGCAGCGTTGGCCTGCGCCTGGCGAAAACCAGTCACTTGGCCAACGGCATGCAACTGACGCCGCGTCTCAGCGCCAGCGTCAAACACACCTACGGCGAGGTGGACAACACAACACGTCAGCAACTGGTGAAGGGCGGAAAAAGCTTTGAGGTGATCGGTGCCGAGATGGATCGCAATAGCGCGCTGCTCGATGCCGGTCTCGACCTGAGCCTGTCCGCGCGCCACACCCTGGGAGTCGGCATCACTGGCGAGGCCGGCAGCGACAGCCGCAGCTACGGCGTGATGGGTCAATGGCGTATGGCGTTCTGATGAGTTGAGCCCCCCTGTTGGAGTGCGCCTGCTCGCGATAGAGGGTATCGGTCTCTGCATATGTCGACTGATCTACCGCTATCGCGAGCATGCTCACTCCTACAGAGGGCCTCGCAGGTAAATTGCAGGCGAAAAAAAGGGGAGCACATGCCCCCCCGAGGTTTAAAACGTTGGATCGCGGCGGTTATCTCAGCCTTCGATCTCGATCAGGATTTCACCCGGATTCACCCGGTCACCCTTGGCGACGTGGATGGCAGTGACCTTGCCGGCAATCGCTGCCTGGACTTCGGTTTCCATCTTCATCGCTTCGGTGATCAGCACGGCCTGACCGGCCTTGACGGTGTCGCCTTCCTTGACCAGCACATCGACGATGTTGCCTGGCATGGTGGTGCTGACATGGCCCGGTGCCGACGCTTGCTTGCGTTTGCTGCTGCCACCGCTGACGAATTCGTTGAGCGGCTCGAACACCACTTCTTCCGGCATGCCGTCGATGGACAGGTAGAAGTGACGCTTGCCTTCGGCCTTCACACCGACACCGGTGATGTCGACGCGGTAGGTTTCGCCGTGGACGTCGATGACGAACTCGGTCGGCACGCCTTCGCCGCCCGCCTTCGTCACACCACCCGCTTCAGGAATCGGCAGCAACACTTCCGGCACGAGAGTGCCGGCGGCACGCTCTTCGAGGAACTTGCGACCAATATCCGGGAACATCGCGAAGGTCAGCACGTCTTCTTCCGACTTGGCCAATGCGCCGATGTCGGTACGCAGCTTGGTCATTTCCGGCTTGAGCAGATCGGCTGGCCGCACGTCGATGACTTCTTCGCTGCCGATCGCCTGACGACGCAGCTTCTCGTTGACCACGCCCGGCGCCTTGCCGTAACCGCCCTGCAGGTACAGCTTCACCTCGTTGGTGATGGTCTTGTAGCGTTCGCCGGCCAGCACGTTGAAGAACGCCTGAGTGCCGACGATCTGCGAAGTCGGGGTCACCAGCGGCGGGAAACCAAGGTCTTCACGCACCCGCGGGATTTCCGCCAGCACTTCGCCCATGCGGTTCAACGCGCCCTGCTCTTTCAACTGGTTGGCGAGGTTGGAGATCATCCCGCCCGGCACCTGGTTGACTTGCACGCGGGTGTCGACGGCAGTGAATTCGCTTTCGAACTGGTGATACTTCTTGCGCACGGCGTAGAAGTACAGGCCGATTTCCTGCAGCAGTTCGAGGTTCAGACCGGTGTCGTACTCGGTGCCCTTGAGCGCAGCGACCATCGACTCGGTGCCCGGATGGCTGGTGCCCGAAGCGAAGCTGGAGATCGCGGTGTCGATGTGGTCGGCGCCGTTTTCGATGGCCTTGAGCTGGCACATGCTCGCCAGACCGGCAGTGTCGTGCGAATGGATGAACACAGGCAGCGACTGCTCGGCTTTCAGTGCGCGAACCAGTTCACCGGTGGCGTACGGGGTCAGCAGACCGGCCATGTCCTTGATTGCCACCGAGTCGCAACCCATGGCTTCCATTTGCTTGGCCTGGGTGACGAAAGCGTCGATGGTGTGCACCGGGCTGGTGGTGTAGGCGATGGTGCCCTGAGCATGTTTGCCGGCAGCCTTCACCGCTTCGATCGCTACGCGCAGGTTACGCACATCATTCATTGCGTCGAAGATGCGGAACACGTCGATACCATTCACCGCAGCCTTGGCGACGAAAGCTTTGACCACGTCGTCGCTGTAGTGGCGGTAGCCCAGCAGGTTCTGCCCGCGAAGAAGCATTTGCAGACGGGTGTTAGGCAACGCCGCGCGCAGTTGGCGCAAACGCTCCCACGGGTCTTCTTTCAGAAAGCGCACACAGGCATCGAACGTCGCGCCGCCCCAGCACTCCAGCGACCAGTAGCCGACTTTGTCGAGCTTGTCGCAGATCGGCAGCATGTCTTCGGTGCGCATGCGGGTGGCGAGCAGCGATTGGTGAGCGTCGCGCAGGATGGTATCGGTAACGAAGATCTTCTTGGACATTGTTGTATTCCTCACAGGCCTGCGTGGGCGGCGATGGCGGCGGCGATGGCCAGGGCCAGCTCTTCGGGTTTGCGCTTGATCGAGTAGTTGGTCAGTTCTGGGTGGCTTTCAACGAAGCTGGTATTGAACTGGCCGCTACGGAATTCCGGATTGCGCAGGATTTCCTGGTAATACGCGGCGGTGGTCTTCACGCCTTGCAGACGCATGTCGTCGAGGGCGCGCAGGCCACGGTCCATCGCTTCCTCCCAAGTCAGCGCCCAGACCACCAGCTTCAGGCACATCGAGTCGTAGAACGGCGGAATCGTGTAACCGGTGTAGATCGCCGTGTCGGTGCGCACGCCCGGACCGCCGGGGGCGTAGTAACGGGTGATCTTGCCGAAGCTCGGCAGGAAGTTGTTCTTCGGGTCTTCGGCGTTGATGCGGAACTGCAACGCGAAACCACGGTGCTGAATGTCTTCCTGTTTGACCGACAGCGGCAGGCCGGAGGCGATACGGATCTGTTCGCGAACGATGTCGATCCCGGTGATTTCTTCGGTGATGGTGTGTTCCACCTGCACCCGGGTGTTCATCTCCATGAAGTACACCTCGCCCTCGGCGAGCAGGAACTCCACGGTGCCGGCGTTCTCGTAACCCACGGCCTTGGCCGCACGCACCGACAGGTCGCCGATGTAGGCGCGCTGTTCCGGGGTCAGTTGCGGGCTCGGGGCGATCTCGATCAGCTTCTGGTTGCGACGCTGGATCGAGCAGTCACGCTCGAACAGGTGCACAACGTTGCCAAAGCTGTCGCCGAGGATCTGCGCTTCGATGTGTTTCGGGTTGACGATGCATTTTTCCAGGAACACTTCGGCCGAACCGAAAGCCTTGGTCGCTTCGGAAATCACCCGAGGGAAATTCTGTTCGAGCTCTTCGCGGCTGTTGCAACGACGGATGCCGCGACCGCCACCGCCGGAGGTGGCCTTGAGCATGACCGGGTAACCGATGCGGTCGCCTTCGGTCAGTGCTTCTTCGATGCCCGACACGTTGCCTTCGGTGCCCGGGGTGACCGGTACGCCGGCCTTGATCATGCTGCGCCGGGCTTCGGTCTTGTCGCCCATGCGGCGAATGACTTCTGCCGACGGGCCGATGAACTTGATGCCACGTTCGGCGCAGATGTCTGCCAGCTCAGCGTTTTCCGAAAGGAAGCCGTAACCTGGGTGCAGTGCATCGCAACCGGTTTCCACCGCAAGGTTCACCAGCTTGCGCGGGTTCAGGTAACCGGCCAGTGGCTCGGCACCGATGCTGTGGGCTTCGTCCGCACGCTTCACATGCAAGGCATGGCGGTCGGCGTCGGAAAAAATCGCAACCGAGCGAATGCCCATCTCGGCGCAGGCCCGCACGATTCGTACGGCAATCTCACCACGGTTGGCGATCAGGATCTTTTTTATCACTTGGAAATTCCCTTGAGCCGGTGGCACCACGACCTGCTAGACCCAGGTCGACGCGTGACCAAATGTTTCAATCTGGTCGCGACCCCACACTAGCCCTCGCAAGGGATTAACAAAAATGAATAAAAATTGGGTCAGGCATAAGCAAAGACTTATAGTTAAACCATCAGCCCGCCGTCAGAGCCCATAAAAATGCGTAAGTCCTTGATGCGTATGACATTACGCCAATTGCAGATCTTCAACGAAGTGTGTGATTTGCGCTCCTACAGCCGCGCAGCCGACGAAATGTCTCTCACACAACCGGCCGTCAGCCTACAGATTCGTCAGCTTGAAGAGCTGATCGGCCAGCCATTATTCGATTACGTCGGCAAAAAACTCTACATGACCGAGGCTGCTGAAGCCCTCCAGCGGGCCAGCCGGGACATCTTCGGCCGCCTGGAAAACCTCGACATGCAGCTGTCAGACATGCAGGGCTCGCTGCAAGGCCAATTGAAACTGGCGGTGGAGTCCAGCGCCAAATACTTCGTGCCGCACCTGTTCGCCGCCTTCAAGCGCCAGCACCCGGAAGTCAACCTGCAACTGACCGTGGTTAACCGTGGCCAGGTGATTCGCCGGCTCTCGGACAACCGCGACGACCTGGTGATCATGTCGATGGTGCCGCAGGACATGGGCCTGGAGTTTTTGCCATTTCTCAATAATCCGATTGTCGCCGTGGCGCGCCCGGATCATCCGTTGGCGCACATGGGGCCACTGCGCCTGCAGGATCTTGAGCCCTACACGCTGCTGATCCGCGAACCGGGTTCGGGCACGCGACTGGCCTGTGAGGAATACTTCAAAGAGAAACGCGTGCACTTCACTCAGACTCAGGAAGTTGCCTCAGCCGAAGCTCAGCGCGAATGCGTGGCGGCGGGTCTGGGCCTGGCGCTGTTGACGCGCCACGCCCTGAACCTGGAGCTGGCGACCGGCGGCCTGGTCGAGCTGCCGGTCGAGGAGTTGCCGCTGTTTCGCAGTTGGTGCCTGGTGCAAGCCAAGGCCAAACGGCTGTCACCGGTGGCGCACGCCTTCCTGGCGTTTATCCGCAGCGAGCGAGTGCAGATCAGCGCGCTGGTTGAGCGCTTCGACGGGAAGCTGCCGGAGCGGCTTGCCAGTAGTTGAGTTCGAGGTCCTCGGGGAAATCGCTGATTTCGCTCTGAAGCTGACGGAGTTCGAAGCGATCTTCGATCGCGCGACGGAATTCCATGCGGCGCTGGTCTTCCTGTTGACGACGGGTTTTCGCGGCGCTGTTGCGTTCTTCGTAGGGCTGAGCCATTTCGAGTCTCCCAAGGCGAGTACGGGAGTTTCACGATAGGCGTAAGGGATGACGGTTTAGCTGCGCGGGGATGACAGTGCGATGAAACTTGCGGATGGTGCGGGTCATTGTGGACGCCTTCGCGAGCAGGCTCGCTCCCACATTTGATCTCGGTGTGACACAAAATTTGTGTTCACAGAAGATCCACTGTGGGAGCGAGCCTGCTCGCGATTAAGGTCGGAACGACCTTAGATGACTTCAGTCATCCAGGGCTTTCACGGCCTTGGGCGACAGCCGCAAGCTGCGCAAACTGCGCTTCACGCTTTTCAGGTGATTGACCAGACTCGGCCCGCGCGCCATCGCCACGCCCATCGCCAGCACATCGATTACCACCAGATGCGCAATACGCGAGGTCAGCGGCGTATAGATTTCGGTGTCTTCGTGCACATCGATTGCCAGATTGACGGTCGACAGTTCAGCCAAGGGTGTCTGGCTCGGGCACAGAGTGATCAGCGAAGCACCGCTCTCGCGAACGAGGTTGGCGGTGATCAGCAGATCCTTGGAGCGCCCGGACTGGGAAATGCAGATCGCCACGTCGGTCGGCTTCAAGGTCACCGCCGACATCGCCTGCATGTGCGGATCAGAGTAGGCCGCCGCGGTCAGCAGCAAACGGAAAAACTTGTGCTGCGCATCCGCGGCCACCGCGCCCGACGCGCCGAAACCGTAGAATTCGACGCGCTGCGCCTGCGACATCAGCGTCACCGCCCGCTGCAGTTCCACCGGGTCGAGCTTCTCGCGAACCTCCATCAAGGTGTGCAACGTGGTGTCGAATATCTTCAGGCTGTAGTCGGCGACCGAGTCGTCTTCGTGGATCGCGAACTGGCCGAAGCTGGCACCGGCGGCCAGGCTCTGCGCCAGTTTGAGCTTGAGATCCTGAAAGCCGGAACAGCCGATGGCCCGGCAAAAACGCACGATGGTCGGCTCACTGATGCCGACGCTGTGGGCCAGGTCGGCCATGGAACTGTGCATCACCGCCGCAGGGTCAAGCAGCACGTGGTCGGCGACCTTGAGCTCCGACTTGCGTAACAGGTGACGTGACTGGGCGATGTGTTGCAGCAGATTCAAGGGGCTGGACTCTTCTTATGGGCAAGGATGTAGCACGCTTGTAGTTATACTACATGAATTGGCTTTTTGCCTGCTCAATGCGTAACTCCATGTCCCCATATCAGGCGCGATGGGGTGCATGTAGCCCCTAAAACGGTTTTTCCTGTTCGCGCAATAGCCCGGCCAGAGCGGCAGCCTCCACGGGGCGACTGATCAGATAGCCCTGCACTTCATCGCAATGCTCGACGCGTAAAAACTCCAGCTGTTCCTGCCGCTCGACCCCCTCGGCCACCACTTTCAATGACAGCCCGTGGGCCATGGCAATGATCGCCCGGGTGATCGCCGCATCTTCACTGCCCTGCCCCAGTCCACGAATGAACGCCTGATCGATCTTCACGTAATCCACCGGAATCCGTTTGAGGTAACTCAGCGATGAATAGCCGGTACCGAAATCGTCGATCGCCAGCTTCACCCCCAGATCGCGCAGTTGCTGGAAGGTGGCGATGATGTGTTCGACGCTGTCGAGCAACTGGCTTTCGGTGAGTTCCAGTTCCAGGTAGTGCGGGGCCAGCCCGGTTTCGTCCAGCACCTGCCGCACCAGGCTGACCAGTTTGCCCTGACGCAGTTGATGCACCGAGAGGTTCACCGACACGCGGATTGGCGCCAGGCCCTGGCGCTGCCATTCACACGCCTGCCAACAGGCCTGGCGCAGGACGAATTCGCCGATCGGCCCAATCAGTCCGGTTTCCTCGGCCAGGCCAATAAAATCCCCCGGAGGCACCCGGCCCATGCTCGGATGATCCCAGCGCACCAGCGCTTCCGCCGCATTCAGGCGCCCGGTTTGCAGGCACAGTTTTGGTTGATAGAACACTTTCAGCTGCTTGTCTTCGATGGCCTTGCGCAGCTGGTTTTCCAACTGCAAACGCTCAAGGGTGCTGGCCTGCAGGCTGTCGGTATAGAACTGGAAATTGTTGCCGCCCAAATGCTTGGCATGTTGCATGGCCATGTTCGACTGGCTGACCAGCGCGGAAATTTCCCGGGCGTTGTCCGGCAGCATGCTGATGCCCATTGAGGCGCTGACTACCAGTTCATGCCCCTCGACCATCAACGGCAGGCGCAGCTTGCTCGACAGCCGCGTGGCGACCCGCGCCAGACTCGACAGGTTGCCATAGGCATCGAACAGCACGGCAAATTCATCGCCAGACAGGCGGGCGATGGTGTCGGCTTCCGGCAAGGCGTTGATCAGCCGTCGGGCCATTTTCTGCAGCAGTTGGTCCGCCACCTCGTGGCCGAGGCTGTCGTTGAGCAACTTGAAGCGATCCAGATTGATGTGCAGCAACGCCAGGCTGCGGCGTCCGCCCTGACGCACACGCTGATGAGCTTCGTGCAGGCGCTCGCGGAACAGCGAGCGGTTGGCCAACCCAGTCAGTTCATCGTAGTGCGTCAGGAAGCGCATGCGCTCTTCTGATTCGCGCCGCGCCGAAAGGTCGGCGAAGAAGCCGACGATATGGCTGACGTTTCCCTGGCTGTCGCGCACCGCGTTGAGTTGCAGCCATTGCGGATACAGCTCGCCGTTCTTGCGGGCCTCCACCAACTCGCCTTGCCAGCTTCCGTGCTGCTCCAGCGCGTGACGAATCGCGACGTAATGGCGCCGCGCGTCACGACTGCACGGCAGTTCGACGATATTGCGCCCGAGCATGTCTTCGATGTCATAACCGGTGACACGGCTGAACGCCTGATTGATCGCGATCAGCGCATAGTTCGGGTCGAGAATAACGATGCCTTCGCTGGCTGCTTCGAACACCGTGGCGGCCAGACGCTGCTGCTCCTCGAGGCTTTTGCTGGCGCTGATGTCGCGCCGGGTGCCGACCATGCGGATCACCCGCCCACTGTCACTGCGCTCCACTGCACGCCCCCGGTCCTCGATCCACACCCAATGGCCGTCACCATGACGCACGCGGTATTCGATCTGATAGTCCTCGCTGCGCCCCTTCAGGTGCTCGATCAGCGCCTGCTTGAGCGACGGCACGTCATCGGGGTGCAGGCGTGGCTTGAGGTCGCGCAGGATCGCCGTGACGTATTCCGGAGCGAGGCCGAACAGTTCCTGGATCTGCGTGTGATGGACTTCGTCGGTTTGCAGGTTCCAGTCCCACAGTCCCAGCTCGCTGGCCTTCAAAGCCAGAGCCAGCCGGGCTTCGCTTTTGCTCAGCGCCTGATTGGCCACGTCCAGTTCGCGGCTGCGCTGCGCCACGCGGTCCTCCAGTTCAACCTGCGCCTCACGCAATGCACCTTCGGCACAGCGCCGTTGCTCGACCTCCTTGCCCAGTGCCTGATTGAGCTGCTCGCTGCGGCTCTGCGCCTGCTGCAAATGCTCGATCAGGTGCTGATTCTGGAAGCGCCGCAGCAGCCCGCGATCGATCAGCCGGTTGACCTGCCACGCCACCACACTCAGCGAGCCGAGCAGGATCAGCCCCAGCCAGCCCCAGCCCCGCGCCTGTTCATCGCCGCCCCAGAACAGGTAACCGATTGCCGGCAGCAGGCACGGCAAGGTAAAGGACAGAAACGCCGGCAGACTGACGGCGTACGCAACGCTGGCGGACAAGGTCGCGGCGCCGATCAGGCCGAACACCCAGGCTTGCTGCATGAAGTTGTCGGCGGGCACCAGCGCGATGCCGGCGCCGGCCAGAGTCAGACCGGTCATGGTCGAGCCGAGCAGGAACATGCGGAACCAGATCGGCTGGGCCTGACGGTCCGGGATCGCCGAATCGAACGCGGCGACCTGAATCACCCGCAGCGCCACCAGCGACAACAACCAGATCAGCCAGATGCTGACCACGAAATAGCGCTGCGGACTCCAGAGCAAACCGGCGCAGACCAGACCATTGACCAACATGAACAACGTGGGCAGCAGCGAGCCCTGATACAGCAGGCGCGTGCGTTCAACCGCCATTTCGGTGGCGTAATGCTTGCGGATGACCCGGGGTTCCACAGAGGGGCCCGACAGGTCTGAGCTGAGGGTCTTTTGCAATGTTTTTGTTCTTATAAGAGTGAGCATGGGCCCGAAACGTGGACGGAGCATACACAAGCCGACCCTGTTGCCAAACTGCTCCAGATCATAATTTGAACGAAACTTTTCCCCGCACGATCACCGGCAAAACCCGCAAAGCGAAGCGGGCCAAAGCCTGTAGCCAGTGACCGACCGGTCGTCATCGGCGGCACTTTCATCGGCTAATGCAAAGCTCGGTTTGCCCGGGCCTGCGGCGCACCCTAGAATGCCCCGATGCGCGATGATCTCTCCCTTCTGCTGAACTCCCTCAACGATGCCCAACGCCAGGCCGTAGCAGCCCCCGTTGGCCGTCAGTTGGTCCTGGCCGGTGCCGGTTCCGGTAAAACCCGAGTGCTGGTGCACCGTATCGCCTGGTTGATCCAGGTCGAAAACGCCTCGCCCCACTCCATTCTGTCGGTGACCTTCACCAACAAGGCCGCTGCCGAGATGCGTCATCGCATCGAGCAGTTGCTGGGTATCAACCCGGCCGGCATGTGGGTCGGCACCTTCCACGGCCTGGCGCACCGCTTGCTGCGGGCGCACTGGCAGGAAGCCGGCTTGAGCCAGACGTTCCAGATTCTCGACAGCGACGACCAGCAACGACTGGTCAAGCGGGTGATCCGCGAGCTGGGGCTGGACGAACAACGCTGGCCGGCCCGTCAGGCCCAGTGGTTCATCAACGGGCAGAAAGACGAAGGTCTGCGTCCGCAACACATTCAGGCCAGCGGCGATTTGTACCTGGCCACCATGCGCGGCATCTATGAGGCCTACGAGGCCGCTTGCCAGCGCGCCGGCGTCATCGACTTTTCCGAGCTGCTGCTGCGCGCCCTCGATCTATGGCGCGATCACCCAGGCCTGCTGGCGCACTATCAGAAGCGCTTCCGACACATCCTGGTGGACGAGTTCCAGGACACCAACGCCGTGCAGTACGCCTGGTTGCGTCTGCTGGGCAAGGGCGGCGACAGCCTGATGGTGGTCGGCGACGACGACCAGTCGATTTACGGCTGGCGTGGCGCGAAAATCGAAAACATTCATCAGTACTCGTCCGACTTCCCGGATTCGGTGACCATTCGTCTGGAGCAGAACTACCGCTCCACCGCCGGCATCCTCAAGGCCGCCAACGCCCTGATCGCCAACAACACCGGGCGTCTGGGTAAAGAGCTGTGGACCGACGGCGGCGATGGCGAAGCGATCAACCTCTATGCCGCGTTCAACGAACACGACGAAGCACGCTACGTTGTCGAAACCATCGAAAGCGCGCTGAAAACCGGCCTCGCTCGCAGCGATATCGCGATTTTGTACCGCTCCAACGCCCAATCGCGCGTTCTCGAAGAAGCCTTGCTGCGCGAGCGCATTCCGTACCGCATCTATGGCGGCCAGCGCTTCTTCGAGCGCGCGGAAATCAAGAACGCCATGGCCTACCTGCGCTTGCTCGAAGGTCGCGGCAACGATGCGGCGCTGGAGCGGGTGATCAACGTGCCGGCCCGTGGCATTGGCGAGAAAACCGTCGAAGCGATCCGCGACCATGCACGCCACAGCGATGTGTCGATGTGGGAAGCGATGCGCCAACTGGTCGCCAACAAAGGCCTGACCGGTCGCGCGGCAGGTGCCTTGGGTGCATTTATCGAACTGATCGAAAACCTCGCCGCCAAGTGCATGGAAATGCCGCTGCACTTGATGACGCAAACTGTCATCGAGCAGTCCGGTTTGATCGCTTATCACGAAGCGGAAAAAGGCGAGAAAGGCCAGGCCCGGGTAGAAAACCTTGAGGAACTGGTCAGCGCCGCGCGCAACTTCGAGCACACTGAAGAAGACGAAGAGCTGACGCCACTGGCGGCGTTCCTCGGCCACGCTTCGCTGGAAGCTGGCGACACGCAGGCCGATGAGCACGAAGACAGCATTCAGCTGATGACCCTGCACAGCGCCAAAGGCCTGGAATTCCCTTACGTGTTCCTGGTGGGCATGGAAGAAGGCCTGTTCCCGCACAAGATGAGCCTGGAAGAGCCGGGACGTCTCGAAGAAGAACGGCGTCTGGCTTATGTCGGCATTACCCGGGCGATGCAGAATCTGGTGATGACCTATGCTGAAACCCGACGCCTGTACGGCAGCGAAACTTACAACAAGGTCTCGCGTTTCGTACGTGAAGTGCCGAAGGGCTTGATTCAGGAAGTGCGCCTGTCGAACAGCGTCAGCCGACCGTTCGGCGGCAACCAGTCGATGAGCGGCAGCAACCTGTTCAGCGGCAGCGAAATTCCGGAAACTGGCTTCAGCCTTGGCCAGACCGTGCGTCATTCGATCTTTGGTGATGGCGTGATCCTGAACTTCGAAGGTGCTGGCGCGCAGGCACGGGTGCAGGTGAATTTCGGCGAAGGCAGCAAGTGGCTGATGCTGGGTTACGCCAAGCTGGAAGCGATCTAAATACTGGTTTTGCGTTTCTGTGGGAGCGAGCCTGCTCGCGAATGAAATCACCACGGCTTATCTGATAAACCGCAGTGAAGCTTTCGCGAGCAGGCTCGCTCCCACAGGGTTTTGTGTAAACCTCGATTCGACACAGGAGCAATTCATGGGCTCAGGCTTCTTTTCTTCCTGGACATTCTGGGCCCTGCTCTCGGCGACTTTCGCCGCGCTGACCGCGATCTTCGCCAAAGTCGGCATCGAAAACGTCAATTCCGACTTCGCCACCCTGCTGCGCACCATCGTGGTACTGGTCAGCCTGGCCTTGATTTTGTACGCCACGGGCCAATATCAGTCCTTGGGATCGATTTCCGCCAAGAGCTATCTGTTCCTGCTGTTGTCCGGCCTGGGTACCGGCGCATCGTGGCTGTGCTACTTCCGCGCACTGAAAGTCGGCCCGGCCTCGCTGGTCGCTCCAGTGGACAAGCTCAGCGTGGTACTGGTGGCGGTGCTCGGCGTGATTCTGCTGGATGAGAAACTCGACCTGCGTCAATGGGGCGGCATCGGCCTGATCACGGCCGGTGTGGTGATGCTGGCGTTTCGTCGCTAAGCCATTTCTCACTGAACCTATCCAATTTTCCTACAGACAAAAGTACATGGCCCTATTGCCTCGACCGAGCTGAACGTAACCTGTCAGGCAAAAGCCCGAAACACTCTCTCGCTAGCCAGTAACACTTCAGCTGTGCAACATGGCGCGCGTGTCTCCACAAACGGGAATTCCCTTTATGAAACGTTTTCTTAGCATCGCCATGGCGTTGTGCATCGGCCTGACGATGAGCCTCGACGCCAACGCCAAGCGCTTTGGTGGTGGCAAAAGCGCCGGCGCTGCGCCGACGCACCAGACCAGCCAGATGGCTCCTTCTTCTCCAGGCATGGGCGGCGCTGCAGCGACCGCTGGTGCTGCCGGCGCTGCCGGTGCTGCGGCCAAGGCCGGCGGTGCTTCGAAATGGCTCGGCCCTCTGGCCGGTATCGCCGCCGGTGGCCTGCTCGCGTCCATGTTCATGGGCGGCGGCTTCCAGGGCATGCAGATCTTCGACATCCTGATCATGGCCGTGATCGCGTTCGTGATCTTCCGCTTCATCGCCGCTCGTCGACGCAAGCAGCAGGAGCACCTGGCTCCGGCCGGCGCGCCGATGCAACGTGAGGTGTTCGAGCAGAAGCCTGCTGCCATGGGTTCGATCTTCGGTGGTTCGGCCGCTCCGGTTGCCGCTCGTCCGGTGATCAACGCGCCAGCCTGGTTCAACGAACAGAACTTCCTTGCCGCCGCGCGCAGCCACTTCCAGTCGCTGCAGCAGCACTGGGACGCCAACGAAATGGACAAGATCGCCGAGTTCGTGACCCCGCAGATGCTCGACTTCCTCAAGCGTGAGCGTGCCGACCTGGGCGACGGCTTCCAGTCGACCTACATCGACAACCTGCAAGTGCAGCTGGACGGCGTGGATGATCGTGCCGACAAGACCATCGCCACCCTGACCTTCAGCGGCGTGTCGAAGACCTCGCGTTTCGACCAGGGCGAAGTGTTCAGCGAAAGCTGGAACATGGAACGTCCGCAGGGCGACAACCAGCCTTGGCTGGTGGCCGGTATCCGCCAGAACGGCTGATCCCTCGGCGCTACGCATGTGGTAATAAAAACCCCAGCCTCGGCTGGGGTTTTCTATTTCGCAGTTGCATCTATAGCGAGCTACTGTATAAACCGGCCCATATAAACCGCGCCATTCAAGCAAGAGGATCCCGGACGTGGAAGAAATCATCGAACAACTGCGCGAAGCCAACGAACCCGTACCGGTTCCACTGGAGTTGCCTGACGAAGACCAGTTGGTGGAGGTAGAAGAAGAACTCTTCATCAACATCCCGTTCGTCTTCAAAGAGTTTCTGCTGACCGTCAGCGACGTGGTTTACGGCAGCCTCGAGCCGGTGACTGTCACCGACCCGCAATCGCACACCTATTTGCCGGATGTCGCAGCCAATGCGTGGGACATCGGCGTACCGCGTGACCTGATCCCGATTTGCCAGGACGGCGACAACTACTACTGCGTCGAAGAAGACGGCACCGTGGTGCTGTGGTCGGGCGAAGAAGAGCTGATCACCGAAGAATCCTGGGAGTCGGTGTGGCACTGGGCGCGGGACGTCTGGCTGGAAAGCTGATCGGCCAGACTCCCCGGGCAATCATCAGTGCCCCGACGACTCCTTGTGGTTGTCGAGAGTTTCCAGCAGGGCCACCTGCATCCGCGTGTGCACCCGGATGAACCAGCGCCAGAGCAGCGCCGCCACGGCGGCCGCGACCACGGCGATCAGCACCAGCAACTTGTTGGTCGGTAAAATACTGGCCGACAAGGCTGCCAACAGCAGAAAGATCACCAGCAGCGAGAGAATCGGGATCCCCTCGGAAATCCCCCGCCGCACTCGCTGGGTGTGCCGCCCGGCCATCTCCGGCTTCACGCCCATCTCCGCCAGCAGCATCGACAGTGCCTTGAGCTTGCGATAGGCGGCGATCAGAAACGGCAACGACAGCAGCAACGCCCCGCCCCAGATCAATGCCTTCTGCCAGCTCGGATCGCCGATCCAATTCTGCATCCACACCGACAGCCGTCCGGCAAAGAACGCACCGCTGAAGAAAATCGCGATCACCAGCGCCAGGTTGACCCCGACCTGCAGCAGGATCCGCCGGATCATCGCCGCCAGCATCGCGCCCTCGCCTTGCGGCTGGATGCTGCGCAGCCATTCGCCATACATACCGAACACCCGCCCGAGACGCTTGGGCACTGCGGCAGAGAGCTTGATCGACAGGGGGTCGGCCGCGCGAATCAGGTACGGCGTCAGCAGCGTGGTGATCACCGAAACTGCCACCGCCACCGGATACAGGAAGTTACTGGTGACCTGCAGCGTCATCCCGAGCGCAGCGATGATGAAGGAAAATTCGCCAATTTGTGACAGCCCCATCCCGACGCGCAATGAGGTGCGTCCGTCATTGCCGGCGATAAAGGCACCGAGGCCACAGGACAACATCTTGCCGAGCACCACAGCCACGGTAATCACGGCAATCGGCCATGCGTATTGCAGCAGGATCATCGGATCGAGCATCAGGCCGATCGCTACGAAGAAGATCGCACTGAACAGGTCGCGAACCGGCTCGATCAAGCGCTCGATTTTCAGCAATTGCCGCGACTCGGCCATGATTGCGCCGATCAGGAAGGCGCCGAGCACCATGCTGTACTCGAGCTTGACCACCAGCAGGCAGAAGCCGAAACACAGGCCCAGCACGGTGATCAGCAGCATTTCGTTGCTTTCGAATTTGGCGACGTACGCCAACAGGCGCGGCACCAGCAGAATGCCGACCACCAGCGCGACGATCATGAAAAGCGACAGCTTGCCAACCGTGGAAAACACTTCGCCCGAGCTGACCGTACCGCTGACGGCAATGCTCGACAGCAAGGCGATGATGCCGATGCCGAGGATGTCCTCGACGATCAGTACGCCGAAGATCAGCTGGGCAAAGCGTTCGTTCTTCATCTTCAGGTCGTTGAGCGCCTTGACGATGATGGTGGTCGAGGAAATGGCCAGGATCGCGCCGAGGAACAGCGAATCCATGGTGTTCCAGTCGAACCAGCGGCCGATTTCGTATCCAATCCAGATCATCAGCACAATTTCGAGGAACGCCGCGATAAACGCCGTGGCGCCGACCTTGAACAACTTGCGCAGGCTGAATTCCAGCCCGAGGCAGAACATCAGGAAGATCACCCCCAGCTCGGCGAGGGTCTTGATGGTTTCTTCGTCGTGGATCAGGCCGAACGGCGGGGTATGCGGGCCGATGATGAAACCGGCGACGATGTAGCCGAGCACCACCGGCTGCTTGAAGCGGTGAAACAGCACGGTGACCACACCTGCGACCAACATGATCACTGCCAGGTCCTGAATAAAGCTGATGGCATGCATGGTGTGGGCTCCTTGTATGACGTGACCCGCCGTCAGACATCAGAAAGGTCCGAGCGCGCCAGGTAAAAAATCCGCTTTTCGTGTGGGAATTGCCCTTGGGCAGGGCCTTTTGCAGGTTAACACCGCGACTTCCAGCTGAAAGGCGGTGCAATATAAGGAAACAGATCGATCCCGGCGTGACGGCAGCCAGTCGCCTGGCGTCCCGATAACGGTGCTTTTGAAAAAGCGACCAGGCACCCGCAGAGGTGCTTCCAGCCATCCAGCCTTGATCCGTGAGAACGTTATGGAACCCGGAAACGCCCAACTGTCGATGACGGTACTGATGACCCCCGACATGGCCAACTTCTCTGGCAATGTCCACGGCGGTACCCTGCTCAAATACCTCGACGAAGTGGCCTACGCCTGCGCGAGCCGCTATGCCGGCCGATACGTGGTGACGCTGTCGGTGGATCAGGTGATTTTCCGCGAGCCGATCCATGTCGGCGAACTGGTGACCTTCCTCGCGTCGGTCAACTACACCGGCAACACCTCGATGGAAGTCGGCATCAAAGTGGTGACCGAAAACATCCGCGAGCGCTCGGTGCGCCATACCAACAGCTGCTTCTTCACCATGGTCGCGGTGGATGACCAACGCAAACCGGCTTCGGTGCCACCGCTGCAACCGCAGAACAGCGAAGACAAGCGCCGCTACATGCAGGCCCAGCAGCGCCGGCAGATTCGCCAGGAGCTGGAGAAGCGTTATCAGGAGATCAAGGGCGACGCCTGATCGGCCCTTTGGAATGATGTCGTTTTACAGATAGCCTTCGCGAGCAAGCCCCACACATTTAATCGCCGTTCTCCCATGAGAACGCGGTCGAATGTGGGAGCGGGCTTGCTCGCAAATGGGCGTAACGCGGTCTTACAGACTGATCGCCGTCGCCTCGAATTTCACCCGCGGATGCGCAATCCGGTCCTGCGCCCGTACCAGTTGCAGTTCATAGCTGGCACACGCCTGAGTCTCCAGCAGCACTTCATGCACCGCCGCTGCGGTGAATTCAAACGCCGCCACCAGGCTGTCGCCCAGCAGCACCCGCGCCAGGAACAGGCCGGACGTCAGATCGCCCACGCCCACCGGCTGACGCGGAAACGCCAGCAGCGGACGGCGCAGGTGCCAGCTTTCGTCAGCAGTCACCAACAACATCTCGAAACCATCGGCCGGCTTGCCCGGATAATCCAGATGCTTGACCAGCACCGCTTTCGGCCCGCGCGCCAGCAGCGCCCGGGCCATCGCCAGGCAATCGAACAGCGACTGCGGCTTGCGCCCCAAGAAGCTATCCAGCTCCAACTGGTTCGGGCACATGATGTCTGCCACCGCTGCCGCTTCCTCCAGCAGGAAGTCACTGACTTCAGCTGGCACACTGCAGCCTTTCTCCGGATGTCCCATTACCGGGTCGCACAGGTACAGGGCCTTCGGATTGACCGCCTTGATGCGCGCAACGCCACTGAGAATCGCCCGGCCCTGCGCCGCGCTGCCCAGATAACCTGAGAGCACCGCATCGCAGTTGCCCAGCTCGCCGATGGCGGCGATGCCTTCGACCAGTTCCGGAATCTGCTGCGGCGCCAGCACTTCACCGGCCCATTGGCCGTACTGGGTGTGGTTGGAAAACTGCACGGTGTTGAGCGGCCAGACATTCACCCCGACCCGCTGCATCGGAAAAACCGCAGCGCTGTTGCCGGCGTGGCCGAAGACCACATGGGACTGAATGGCGAGCAGATGAGGCGTACGTTTCATTCGGGTTATTCCGTAAAACGATTGAAATTCAAGCCGCGCAGTATGCGACGAAACACAGCCTGTACGACAGACCGGCGACGCAGTTAAGCTGGGCCAATCTTTTGGAGTTTCCTGTTGATGCTGACCCTCGAAAACATCTTCGTGCTGATGCTGTTCGCCGCTGCCGGCGCATGGCTATGGCACAACCACGGCTTGCGCGAACGGGCGCTGGAGCGGGTCAAGCAGCATTGCATCAACGTCGGCGTCGAGTTGCTGGACGGCAACGTCGCGTTGAAGAAAATCGGTTTGATCAAAGATGCCAGCGGTCGGCGGCGCCTGGCCCGGATCTACAACTTCGAATTCACCGTGACCGGCGAAACCCGGCACAACGGCACCATCACCCAGTTTGGCGCGCACAGCGCGCAGATCGAACTGGCGCCCTACCCGGCGCCGTTCGACGACACGCCACCGGTGGTCGAAGTCACTCGCCCACGGGCCGAAGTGATCGAACTGAGCCAGTGGCGCCAGGAACACAACAAGTGGAAGCCGTAGCTAATCCGCCTGAACCCGGCATCGCGCCAGGCCGGCCTGCAAAGCATCGACATTCTGCGGATCGGCGAAGATCAGTTCGATACGCGAATCCCGGCGCCATTCGCTCAGTTGCCAATTGAGCTCAGCGTTATCCAGAGCATTGGCCGACACCCAGCCCTCCTCGCTGTGGATAACCAGTTTGGCCCGCCGCCAATTCAGGGCCTTCAGCCATTCGCTCACGCGTTGCGTAACGAACGTCTGGCTCGGGTGCCAACGCCAGCCGATACTCCAGCCACCCTCCTGCGCCTGATTCAGGCAGATCGGCACTGTCGGATCGCTCCAGAGCGACGGGATCGGCCCAGATCCCTTGGGCACAGCGAAGTTATCCACACCCGCTACGGCTTTCGCAGTCACACCCGGTAGCTCGCGCAAAGGCAGTTGCGCCTGCTGCGTCCAGATCAGCCTGACCGATGGCAAGCGCTCGGCAATGGTCTGCCGCACGGCCTCATCCAGACTTTCGGCCTTGTTCAGCAACAGCAAACCAGCGCTGGCGAGCGCCTCTTGCTGAGCGCTCGGCAGGGCTTTCCCGGCGGCAAGCGCCTGTGCGTCCAGCACCAACACACAGGGCTGTACCGCGAGTACACCCAGCCATGGTGCAGCGCTCAACTGCTTGAGCAATTGCGCCGGATGGCCCAACCCGGACGGCTCGATGAACAGCCGATCCGGCCTGGCCTTGCGCAGTAAACGACCGAGGCCGATCTGAAACGGCGCGCCATTGACGCAACACAAACAGCCCCCGGCGACTTCGCCCAGTGCGATACCATCGGCGTCGCGGGTCAGCAGCGCGGCGTCTAGACCGATCTGGCCGAACTCGTTGATCAGCACTGCCCAGCGCTCGCCTTCCGGCCGTTGCATCATCAACTGGCGAATCAGGCTGGTCTTGCCGGCGCCCAAGGGGCCGGCGATGACATGAGTAGGAATGTTCTGCAACATGGCTGGGCGTTTTCTGAGGGGATTGGATATGCGTTGGATGGGATGGTCGTTGCTGTTGACGCTGGTGTCGAGCGAAGCCTTGGCTCAAGCCTGCGTGGTGCACAGCCAGGGCGAGCGGCTCGACGTCAAGGTCTGCCAGCAGAACCGCAATATTCCCGAGAAGTTGTTCAACGACGGTTTCTGCCAGCCGACGCTCGCCGGGCAGAACGTCGAGGTGCAGTACGTCGACCAATGCCCGAGCGGCGCATTCGGCGTGTGCAGCAACGCGCAAGTCGCCAATATGCCCTATCGCCAAGATATCCACTATTACGGTGTTGCCTCCGACGCGGCGTATTTAAAGCCGTACTGCGAAGGCCAGAGCCAGGGCAAGTGGCTCAAGCCTTGAGCCGTCAGCCGAGCCAGTCGAGGGTCAGCAGCAGTCGTCGTTCACCCGGTGCTGGTTGCGGGGAGCGGTGAATCAGGCCGAAGCCTTCGTTGCCGTGCCATTTCTCGCCTTTCAATAGCGCCACGTCCGCGCTCTGCAGTTGCTGGATCTGCGCCATGTCCTGCGGCTCGGCGTTTGCCTGGCCCAATTGCTCGCGATCCATCACCCCTTCCTTGAGCCACTGACTGCCGATTCCCGCGTATGTGGTGATCAAGCGCACTGGCACGTGATCGACATGAAAGCGCGGGCACATGGCCTTGTCCAACACCCGCAGGCGCAGGCCGACACGGCGTGCACCCAGCAGACAGGTGAAGGCACTGACCAGCCATTGCAGATCAGCGATAAAGCCTTCGTAGCCTTCCAGATCACGGAATCCGGCGGCCAGTCCGCTGAGATCGGGGGCGGCGTCTTCGTCCGGCAACTCCAGGCAAAGCGATTCTGCCAAAGGCTCGTTTAGCGACAGCAACAACGCTGCGAAATCGGCGATGTGCAGCGGCAGTTGGCGCTGCCAGACCGCGAGATTGACGTCATCTTCGAGGATTCGCGTGAGTATTTCCGGCGTCGCCCCTTGGTGCTGTTGGCGTACCCGGTTTTGTTGCAGTTTGAGCGCAAGCATCAGGCAGCCTCATCGTGCCAGGGGCCGAACGGATCCGGCAGCATGCGCCAGCCTTCGGCGCCAGCGGCCATTTCCTGATCCGTCAGCAAGCAGGCGTCGAGTTCAGCTGAGAGCTGCGAGAAATCGATGTTCTGACCAATGAATACCAGCTCCTGACGGCAATCGCCGACACTCGGCGTCCAGTTTTTCATGATTGCCGCGGTGCTTTCCTGATCCTGCGGCCATTGGTTTTCAGGGACGAAACGCCACCAGCGTCCGGCAAAACCATGGCGCATCAGGCCGCCCGCCTGTGACCAACTGCCCGCATCGGTGGCTTTGCTGGCGAGCCAGAAGAAGCCTTTGGAACGCAGCAATTTGCCGTTCGTCCACGGACGGTCGATGAAGTTGTAGAAGCGCTGCGGATGAAACGGGCGGCGCGCCCGGTAAGCGGTGGAGGCAATGCCGTACTCGGTGGTTTCCGGCACATGTTCACCGCGCAACTCCTGTAACCAGCCGGGGGCCTGGGCGGCTTTGTCGAAATCGAAACGTCCGGTGTTGAGGATCTGCTCCAGCGGCACCTCGCCCATCACCATCGGGATGATTTGCGCCTGAGCGTTGAGGCGCTTGAGGATTGCTGTCAGCTCGTCGCGCGCCTGGCGGCTGATGAGGTCGATCTTGCTGATCAGCAGTACGTCGGCGAACTCGATTTGCTCGATCAACAGGTCGGTGATCGAGCGTTCGTCTTCCTCGCCCAATGTTTCGCCTCGGGAGGCGAGGCTCTCGGCGGCCTGATAGTCGAGGAGAAAGTTCATGCCGTCGACTACTGTAACCATGGTGTCGAGTCGCGCAACGTCGGCGAGGCTCTGGCCCTGTTCATCGCGGAAGGTAAACGTTTCGGCGACTGGCAGCGGTTCGGAGATCCCCGTGGACTCGATGAGCAGATAATCGAAACGACCCTCACGGGCGAGCTTGCTGACTTCTTCAAGCAGATCCTCGCGTAACGTACAGCAGATACAACCGTTGCTCATCTCCACCAGTTTCTCCTCAGCACGATTCAGGCTGACATCGCGCTGAACTTCGCTGCCATCAATATTGATTTCGCTCATATCGTTAACGATGACAGCGACGCGCAATCCATCTCGATTACGTAGTACGTAATTCAAAAGTGTACTTTTTCCGGCGCCGAGAAAGCCCGAAAAAACGGTCACGGGAAGTGGCGATGACATTGGATAATCCTCATCAGGTTGTGGCCGATGGGCGTTTATGCCGGGACATGGCGTAACGCACCGCGCTCTCTGGCTTCAAAACAGCGTTGTGGCAGAAGCAGACGCTTTAAATCGGCGAGCTCAGGCTCAATTCAATTTTATGTTATAGTATAACAATATAAATACGCCAGACCCGCTCTTGCCCAAACCGATAAAGAGCAGGAAGCTGCACGCAATCTGCCCATCGGGAACCATCATGAAAAATGCCCTGAAATGCTCGCTGTTGAGCCTTGCGTTGCTGTCGGGTATCGACGCCTGGGGACAGACTCCAATGCTCGCCAACTGCACGCGCAGCGCCAATCTGCTGGCCTGTATCGATGCACAAGGCAACGCCTACAGCGTGAACACAGTGGGCAGCACGATTTACCTACGGGGCTTTGAAAAGGACGGCAAACGATACTGGGCGCAGACCAACAGCCGTTTCGGCCAACTGACGTTCTTCACCGGAATCGCCTCTGATGGGGAAGCCTGGGTGGGCTATACCCGTCGGGTCGGCTGGACGACGATCAATCGTTTCTCCAGCTCAGGAGGCGGCAGCGCGAAATTCACCTGCAGCCGGATCACAGGCTGCTAAACCTGAGTTTTTTGCTGCTCCTGCTGCCAGGCGATGTAGCTGTCGATCGGCGGATTCTTCTGAAAATAACGCTGCAATCCTTCGAACAAACCGTTAGCGATAGCTTGCTGATGTCGGGTTGTCACCAGGCGCTGGCTGTCACGCGCGTTGGAAATGAAACCGGTTTCCACCAGAATCGATGGCACATCCGGTGACTTCAACACCGCAAATCCCGCCTGCTCCACGCGCTTCTGATGCAACGTGGTAATGCCTTGCAGACTACCCAGTACGGTGCTGCCCAGTTGCAGACTGGCGGCAATGGTGGCGTTCATCGACATGTCGAGGATCACGCCGGCGAGCATCGGATCCTTGTCCTTGAGGTTGAGCAGACTGGTTGCGCCGAGCAGATCCGCACCGTTCTCACGTTGCGCCATAAAGCGCGCTGTCGCTGACGTCGCACCGCCTTCGGACAGGCAATACACCGAAGCCCCAGACGCGGTCAGACGCGGTGCCGCATCGGCATGCACCGAGATGAACATGTCGGCCTTGTGCCGACGAGCGATATCCACACGCTTGCGAAGGGGCACAAAAAAGTCATCATTGCGCACCAGTTTTACGTCGAAACCCTTCTCCCTTTTCAGCCGTTTGGCGAGCAATTGCGCGATGGAAAGCACCACATCTTTTTCCCGCTCGCCCTTGGCACCGACCGCGCCGGGGTCCTTACCGCCGTGTCCTGGATCAACCACGACGATAATATCGCGTTTGGCGTGAACACTATTCGCGGGTGTTTCACGTGGAACCATTGCCGTATTCGGTGCCTGTTTGGCGTTCACCAAATCAAGCACCAAGCGGTGTCCCTGACCGTCTTGGGGCGCCAAAAGAAAGCTGTTCAATAGCACCGGATTGTTTAGATCGAGCACGATCCGCGTATCACCTTGGCCAAAGTGTCCGGAGCGGATGGAGCGAATGACCGTATCCGCCAATGCCAATTGACTGAAATCACCGCTCAAACTCGCCCCGGAAAGATCAATGATCAAGCGCTCTGGCGCACTCAGAGTGAAGGTTTTGTAGCGCACTGGTCCGCTCAAATCGAAGACCAACCGCAGCTTTTCCTCCGAACGCCAGAGCCGCGCATTGCGCACTTGCGTGGCCGAAACACTGAAGGGCAAAGCGAAGGCTGCGCTAGCAAGGAACAAATTGAGCAAGTGGCGTCTGTGCATATGAAAACCCGTTCATGAAAAAGGCATCGTGATTTGAATTGTTATAATGTAACATTAAATTCACTCAACACGATGGTCCCGAACATGAATTCGCTGACACTTCCGGATATCGCGACTCAAGCCGCTCGCCAAGCTCTACCGCTTGAGTGGGTGGGAATGCGCGGCGTTGCTTTGCCCGTTCTGCTGGAAGGGCAACGTCTGAACGCGAAGGCTGATGCGGGCGTGAGTCTCGATGATGGCGAGACACGCGGTATTCACATGTCGCGGCTGTATCTGGCGCTGGATAAGCTCGAACAGCAACACCTTTCTCCTGCAATTTTGCGTCAGATACTGCAGCGATTTCTGGACAGCCATGAAGGTCTGTCCAACAGCGCCTACCTGAATATTCATACCGATTTGCTGCTTAGAAGGCCGGCGCTGGTCAGCCCTTTATCCGGCTGGAAAACCTATCCAGTGACCCTCGAAGCCAGTCTGAGAAATCAGATGTTCCACGTGGAACTAAAAATCGAACTCCCCTATTCCTCGACCTGCCCATGCTCTGCAGCGTTGGCAAGACAGTTGATCCAGCAGCAATTCATCAACGACTTCGCCAACAAACCACTGCTGCATGCCGACGTTCTGACTTGGCTCGGTTCAACTCAAGGCATCGTCGCTACCCCTCACAGCCAACGCAGCACTGCGCAGTTACACCTGCATCTGGACGAGTTCATCGATGAACTGCCACTGAGCGCAATCATCAATGATGCTGAAACCGCGCTCGGCACCGCCGTACAAACCGCAGTAAAACGCGCAGATGAACAAGCCTTCGCCCTCGCCAACGGACAGAACCTGATGTTCTGCGAGGACGCCGCCCGCCGACTCAACCTGGCACTGCGTCGCTCTCCAGGTGTCAGCGGCTTCCACTTGCGGGTGATTCACGCTGAAAGCCTGCACGCCCATGACGCGGTCGCTGAAAGTCATTGGACCCGGGAGCCTGCATGATTCGCTGCCAAGCCCTGAGCTGGGGCGCTCCCGGCTATCCCCTGACATCACCGCTGGATCTTGAGCTGGACGGCGGCAGCCTGACCGCCATCATCGGCGCCAATGGCTGTGGCAAAAGCAGTCTGCTGAAAGTCATCGCCGGGCTACAAAAGCCCTTGTCTGGCAAAGCCCTGCTGAGTGTTCCGCGGCAAAGCGGACTGTCGTTCCTTCCACAGCAACAGCACCTTGATCGTCAGTTTCCCATCAGCCTCGAAGAACTGGTGGCCGCCGGATTCTGGGGACGCCGGCTCTCCACGCAATTGCGCACGCAACGCCTTGCCGACGCCCTTGAGCACTGGCACCTGAGCGGCCTGGAAAAACGTCCTCTCATGGCCCTCTCTGGCGGCGAACTGCAACGTGCCCTGCTCGCCCGGTTGAGCCTGGCCGACGCGCCGTTGCTGTTACTCGACGAACCCCACGCCGCGCTCGATGAACACGGTCAGCAACTGCTGTGGCAACACATCCATGCCTGGCACAACCAAGGGCGGACGCTGGTGGTGGTTTGCCACGATCTCGCCGCCGTCCGCCAACACATTCCACAAACACTGCTGATCAAACACAGCGAGTGCGTGTTCGGCCCCAGCGGTGAACTCATCCAGCAAACACCGCATACGCAGGTAGCCTGATGCTCACCGTCGTTCACCTCTGGCAACCGTTCAACGAATTCGTGTTCATGCGCCGAGCGCTATTAGGTGGATTGTTGTTGGCTTGCAGTACAGCTCCACTCGGCGTGTTCCTGATCCTGCGGCGCATGAGCCTGATCGGCGACGCCGTCGCCCACGGCATTCTTCCCGGCGCCGCATTGGGATTCTGGTTCGCCGGTCTGAGTCTGCCCGCGTTGACCCTCGGTGGTCTGGGTGCCGGCCTGAGCATGGCCGGACTGGCCGCCTGGATCACCCGACGCACCGGTCTGCGCGAAGACGCCAGCCTCGCCGCGATCTACCCGATCTCACTCGCCAGCGGTGTGTTGATTCTCGGCATCGCCGGCAAACGCCTCGACTTGCTGCACCTGTTGTTCGGCTCGGCACTGGCGGTCGACGGCCCTACTCTTCACGGCATGTTATGGGTCTCGGCATTCAGCCTGATCGCCATGACGGTGATCTACAAACCGCTGCTGCTCGACACGCTGGATCCACTGTTTCTGAAAACCGTCAGCCGTCTCGGCCCACTCGCCCACGGCGTATTCCTGACCCTCGTCGTACTGAATCTGGTGATCGGTTTCCAGGCCATCGGCGCGCTGATGGTAGTGGGTCTGATGATATTGCCAGCCGCCGCTGCGCGTTTCTGGAGCCGACGCTTACCGGTGCTGATCGCCATTGCGGCGCTTATCGGCTGCCTGTCGGTGTGGTGCGGATTGTTGATCTCGTTCTACTACTCGCTGCCCAGCGGCCCGGCGATCGTACTGGTCGCGGGTATCGGTTATCTGCTGTCCGTGGTGTTCGGGCCGGTGCACGGCTTGCTGCGCCGCCCGCCTTTGCTCACATCCCAATGAGGTGTTTCCCGATGCGCGCTCTACTCGTGTTGTTCGGCCTGCTGCTGTCGATGTCGTTGTCGGCGGCGGAGAAATTGCCGGTGGTCACCAGCTTCAGCATCCTTGCCGACATGGTGCATCAGGTCGGTGGCGAACATATTCAGATCACCAACATGGTCGGCCCGGACGCTGATGCGCACACCTATGAGCCGACGCCGGACGACGCCAAGGCATTGCTCAAAGCCAAACTGATCATCAAGAACGGTCTCGGTTTCGAACCATGGCTCGATCGACTGGTGACCAGCACCGGCACCCAAGCCCGGCTCATCAGTGCCAGCCACGGTGTGATTCCGCGCTCGCTCAATGAAGACGGCGATACCATTCCCGACCCTCACGCCTGGCATAACCTGGCCAACACCGAGCTGTACATCGCCAACATCACCAAGGCGCTGATCGCGGCCGATCCGGCGAACAAGGCCGACTACCAACGCAACAGCCAGACCTACCTGAAACAGATCTACGCTCTGCTTGCCGAAGCCAAGGCCAAGCTCGGTTCGCTGCCGCCGGGCAATCGCAAGATCGTCACCAGTCACGATGCCTTCGGTTATCTCGGTCAGGCGTATGGCATCGACTTCATGGCCCCGCAAGGTCTCTCCACCGAGCGTGAACCTTCGGCTGCCGAAGTCGCCGCACTGATCACGCAGATCCGTCAGGCCAAAGTCAAAGCGGTGTTCATGGAAAACATCAAGGACGCGCGCCTGCTCAAGCAGATCGCCGAGGAAAGCGGCGCACACATCGGCGGTACCTTGTACTCCGATGCCCTCGCCGCCAGTGGCCCGGCCAGCACCTTTGCCGGGCTGTTCGAATACAACCTCAACACCCTTTACGCCGCGCTGAGCCAACCATGATCCGCAAGAATCCTTCAGGCGATCTGCCGCAGATTGCCGAGTCGGCCTACGTCGACAAAACCGCGATCATCTGCGGCAAGGTGGTCATCGGCGAAAACGTGTTCGTCGGGCCCTACGCCGTGATTCGTGCGGATGAGGTGGACGCCTCAGGCGCGATGGAGCCGATCACCATCGGCGCCAATTCGAACATCCAGGATGGCGTGGTGATCCACTCCAAATCCGGCGCCGCCGTGACCATCGGCGAATTCACTTCGATCGCTCACCGTTCTATCGTGCATGGTCCATGCGTGGTCGGCGACCGGGTGTTCATCGGCTTCAACAGTGTGCTGTTCAATTGCGTGGTCGGTGACGGCTGCGTGGTGCGGCACAACTCGGTGGTCGATGGCCGCGATTTGCCCGACGCGTTCTACGTGCCCTCCACCACCCGCATCGGCCCCAACACCGACCTCTCGCAGTTCCCACCGGTGAGTGTCAGCGCCTCGGAGTTTTCCGAAGACGTGGCGCGCACCAACGTCGATCTGGTGCGCGGTTACAAAGCCCTGCAGAACGAGTTCTGAACCATGAGCAGCGTGCTGATTCGCAACGCCAGACTGGTCAACGAAGGACGCGAATTCGACGGCGATCTGTTGGTCAGCCATGGCCGCATCGTCAAGATCGCGCGCAGCATCGACGGTGAAAATGCGCGGGTGGAAATCGACGCTCGTGGCCAGTGGCTGGTGCCGGGGATGATCGATGACCAGGTGCATTTTCGCGAACCGGGGGCGCCGGCCAAGGGCTGCATTCACACCGAGTCTCGAGCGGCAGTGGCGGGCGGCATCACCAGTTTCATGGACATGCCCAACACCCAGCCGGCCACCCTCACCCTCGAAGCGCTGGCCGATAAAAAGCGTCGGGCGGCGATCAGCTCCGTGGCCAATTACGGCTTCCACTTCGGCGTTAGCCAGGACAACCTCGACACCGTCGCCGCGCTCAATCCCTGCGAAGTCGCCGGGGTCAAAGTGTTCATGGGCGCCTCCACCGGCAACATGCTGGTGGATGACCCGAAGATCCTCGAGCGCCTGTTCGCCGAAGTGCCGACGATTCTGTTGGCCCATTGCGAACACACGCCCAGCATCGAGGCCAACGCAGCCCGCCTGCACGGGCGCCAGGGCGAACACTTGCCGGCGAATATCCATGCGCTGATCCGCGATGCCGAGGCTTGCTATCGCTCCTCTTCACTGGCGGTGGAACTGGCGAAACGGCACGGCACCCGCCTGCATGTCCTGCACCTGACCACCGCTCGCGAGTTGGCGTTGTTCGAGGACAAACCGCTCGCACAGAAACACATCACGGCTGAGGTTTGTCTGCATCACCTGCTGTTCGATGACCGCGACTATCCAGCCCTCGGCAACCTGATCAAATGCAACCCGGCAATCAAGACCCAGGCCGACCGTGACGCTTTGCGCGCGGCGTTACTGAGCCATCGACTGGATGTGATCGGCAGCGATCACGCACCGCATACCTGGGCGCAAAAGCAGCGCCCTTATGCCGAGGCGCCCAGCGGTTTGCCGCTGGTGCAGCAGGCGTTGCCGGCGCTGCTGGAACTGGTGGCCGACGGCGTGCTGCCGATCACCACATTGGTGGCGAAGACCAGTCACCGGGTGGCGGATCTGTTTGCGATTCCGGATCGGGGTTATTTGCGTGAGGGCTATTGGGCGGATCTGGTGCTGATTGAGCCAGCGGCTCTGGAAGTGTCCCGGCAACCGATTCTGTCGCAGTGCGGCTGGACGCCATTTGCCAACAGGGCTTTTCGGCATCGGGTGAGTACAACACTGGTGTCGGGGCAGATTGCGTGGGATGGCGGACGGGTGAATGAGGGGTGTCAGGGCTTGCCGTTGCGGTTTATGCGCTGATCATCAAAACGCTTTCGCGAGCAAGCTCGCTCCCACAAGTTGGAATGCATTTCCCTGTGGGAGCGAGCCTGCTCGCGAAGCATTTAAGCTCTTGGCTTAACAGCGCCGCAATCCTGACCCAACCACACCGCGCGGGTTTCCAGACTGCCCTTCTGGTTGATCCCGATGGCATTGAACGTGCCGTTGGCCACGGTGGTGAATTCACGATCACTGAGGAACGTGGCAACGCCAGTGCCCTGCGCTTTCGGGCAACTGAAACGGAATTTCCACTGGTTACCGGTGCGCTCGGTGATCTGCTGTTTGCAGCCTGATTGTGGATCGGCCAGCGGTATATCGTTGGTCGCAACCTGCTGCGGCGTCAGGCAGGCACGAATGCCCTTGCCGCCGATGTTGATCCCGTTCTTTTCCAGCGCCGCGCGCTGTTGTGGAGTCATCTGGCCTTGAAGCTGGCCGAGGATCGATTGCACATCCATTGGCTGGTCATCGACCTTGACGTTGCTTGAGGTCATCTCCCACAGCCCCGGCTGCAGCATTTGCGCCTGTGCAATCACCGGCATTGCCAAACCCAGGCCCAGCGCCAAACCCAGCAGACGAACGTTCATCGAAAAACTCCTGATCAGTAGTGGCCGTTAGACGTCGGCCGATGGCTTCGGTTCATGGGCCAATTAAATAGCGACAATCGCGCCGGAACATGGTCTGTTACGCATTGAATCTTCAGGAGCAAGGCTGCCCCATGGATTATTTTGGACCGCACATTTTCGGTTATCTGATCGCCCTCATACATAGCCTCGGCTTGATCGCCGCCATTCACGCGGTGCTGACCGTACGCACCGCGCAAGGCTCGATCGCCTGGGCATTGTCGCTTATTTTCATTCCCTACCTGACCCTCATCCCTTATCTGGTTTTCGGCCGCAGTACCTTCGACGGTTACATCAAGGCGCGGCGCCAGGCCAACGAACAGATGCGCCAGGCGATTTCCGAGTTGAACTGGCGACCGTGGGTGGAAGAAGCCCTCACCGCCCGCGCCTCGAATGCCTACGCCTCGCTCCGCGCCATGCCCAAACTGGGGCGCATGCCGTGTCTGGCGAACAACGAAGTGCATCTGCTGGTGAATGGCCACGCGACGTTTTCGGCGATTTTCCAGGCCATCGATCAGGCGCGCGAAGCTGTGCTGATCCAGTTCTTCATTATCCATGACGACCGCCTCGGGCAAAGCCTGCGCGACCTGTTGCTGAAGAAGGCCGCAGAAGGCGTAGCGATTCATTTGCTCTACGACCGGATCGGCAGCCACGCCCTGCCCCACAGCTACGTGCAAGCGTTGCGCGACGGCGGTGTCGAGGTCGAAGCCTTCGCCACGCGCAGCGGCTGGCTCAATCGCTTTCAGGTGAATTTCCGCAACCACCGCAAAATCGTCGTGGTCGACGGCGTGCTCGGCTTTGTCGGCGGGCATAACGTCGGCGATGAATACCTGGGCGAGAAGCCGCCACTGGCGCCATGGCGCGATACCCACGTTCAAGTCCGCGGCCCGGTGGTGGCCTGCATGCAGGAGTCGTTCGCCGAGGACTGGTTCTGGGCCGCACGCACGCTACCGCCGCTGATCCTGCCGGATGTCTACCCGGAGGATGGCGTGCTCTGCCAACTGCTGGCGAGCGGTCCGGCTGATGCCTACGAAACCTGCTCGCTGTTCTTCGTCGAAGCGATCCATGCGGCGACGGAACGGGTGTGGATCACCAGCCCGTATTTCATTCCCGATGAGGCGGTATTCGCCGCATTGCGCCTGGCAGTGCTGCGCGGTGTCGATGTGCGCCTGCTGCTGCCCTCGCGTCCCGATCACCGCATTGTTTACGCAGCGTCCAGTCTTTATGCGTTCGAAGCGGTGCGTGCCGGCGTGCGGGTATTCCGCTATGAACCCGGGTTCCTGCATCAGAAAGTAGTGTTGATCGACAGCGAAATCAGCGCCATCGGCAGCGCCAATCTGGATAACCGCTCGTTCCGGCTGAATTTCGAAGTGATGCTGCTGACGGTCGACAGCGAGTTCGCCGCCAACGTGGAACAGATGCTCAACGACGACTTCGAACAGGCTTACGAAGTCGCTAAAGAGGAAAGCCGGGAGGTCCACCGCCTGCAACAGCTCGGCATGCGGATCGCCCGGCTTATTTCACCGATTCTTTAGAACGGACATCCCCCTCTGCCACAGAGGGGGATGGTTCAGGTCTCAAGGATGGTAGATGTCGTCGCGGGTCCAGGGCAGTTCATGGCTGCCGTCCGGATGTGCTTTCACCGCCAGAATCTGGTGCAGATTGATCCAGCCACGGGCGAACGCGTAGGCACACCCGGCCAGATACAGCCGCCAGATGCGCAACGCCTGATCCGGTACCAGTTTCCCGGCGGCTTCGAGGTTGTCCTCCAGACGCTCGCTCCAGTGGTCCAGCGTGCGCGCGTAATGCAGGCGCAGGCTTTCGACGTCGACAATCTCCAACCCGGCTTCGCTGATCTCGGCCGAGATCATCGACAGATGCGGCAGCTCGCCGTTGGGAAATACGTACTTCTCGATGAAGTCGCCAGCACCGCGTCCCACCGGACGGCCATCGGTGTGTTTGGCGGTGATGCCGTGGTTCATCACCAGGCCTCCCTCCTTCACCGCACCGAACAGGACTTGGCAGTATTCGGCGAGATTGGCGTGGCCGACGTGTTCAAACATGCCGACGCTGACCACCTTGTCGAAGCGACCGTCCTGCGGCAGATCACGGTAGTCGAGCAGTTGCAGTTCGATCTGGTCTTCCAGGCCTTCAGCCTTGACCCGCTCCCGGGCCAACTCCAATTGCTCCTTGCTCAGGGTGATACCGAACACCTTGGCGCCGAATTCCCGCGCGGCATAACGCGCCAGGCCACCCCAGCCGCAACCGACATCCAGCAGATAGTCACCGGGCTGCAGGCGCAGTTTGCGGCACAGATGGCGGAATTTGGCTTGTTGCGCCTGCTCCAGGGTTTCACTGCCGGTTTCGAAATACGCGCAGGAATACGCCATTTCACTGTCCAGCCACAGCTGGTAGAACGCGTTGGACAGGTCGTAATGATAGGAAATGGCTTTGGCGTCGGTTTCCTTGTCGTGCAACGCACGCACTGGCTGGGCGTCGTCGTCTTCATCGAGCAAGGCACTGCTCAATTCGTCGCAGACCCGGATGACCTCGCTGATCGAGCCCTCCAGTTCGAGCTTGCCTTCGACAAACGCCGCCCCCAGCGCGTCGAGACTTGGATGCGTAAACTGGGTGACCATCGTCGGGTCCTTGACCACGATGGTGACGCTGGGCGCCGGCCCCAGATTGAACTCATGGCCGTCCCAGAGCCGCAGGCGAAGCGGGAGCTGCAGTTTCTGTAAGGCCGGTGGAAGTTGCGCGAACATGGAAAATCCCCCTTGTTTCAGACGTCAGATCTGAGGGTAGACCATCCTTGAAAAATAGCAGGCTATCGATTTGATTAGCCGAGCCTATCGTTCCAGGCGCTCCAGCAGGCCGTCATGCACCCACTGCTTTAACCAGCTAACGGCCTGAAGTGGTGCGCCCTCACCATAGATGACTGCTAACTCGGCGCACAGTTCGGCGAAATTCCAGCCCTGATTGATCATGCCATTCAGGGCATCGGCCTCGGCCGGATCCAGACTGCGGTAATTGCACAGCAGATCATTGCGCCAGATCAGGCACAACTGCGGGGTCTGAAGTGCCTCGCTGTCCGGGAAATCCGTTGCTTGCTTGACCGAACGCCACAGGGCCAGACTGTTGAATCGATGCTCCAGCCATTGCACCGAGGGTGTCGGTTTGACCTGAAGTGCGGGCCATTCCTGCGCGGACAACGCCGCCATCGCCTCAATCGTCAACGGCGAACCAGACGGCGCGTCGAACGCCAGAGTGAATGCCCATTCCAGCGCCGCCAGTTCACTCAACGGCGCGCTCTGCTGCGGCATCAGATACTCGCGGATAAACGCTGTAACACCACGACCGAGCCAACGCAGGCTGTAGTTCGTAGACGGGTATCGGCGGATGTACGCACTCGCGAGCCCATCGAACTCCTCATCCCCCAACCAGTGATGGATAGCCGGGAAGTCGTTGCGTAGCACCTCCAGCAACCGCGCCTTGTAGGCGTTGTGATAGATCGCCAGCCCCGTGCCCACATCCAGCGTCGGGCCACCGATCAGGCTGGCACTCAAGGTCGGGGGTGCGGTCTTCGCCTCCTCCAGCAGAAACGCCTCAAATGCCAGTTGCCATTCGTTCAGGCGCATTGCTGTCTCCCGGCCAAAACCAGGTCACCCAGTTCGCGGGCCTTATGCAGTTCGTCGAGCAGCTCTGCGAACGGCGGGAAGTGATCATCACGCTCCAGCAGCGTCGCCACCGGGCCGAAATGCTCCAGCGTGCGTTGATACAACGCCCAGACAGGATCGCTGACCGGATGATCGTGGGTGTCGATTACGTAGTCACCATAATCGCTATGCCCGGCCAGATGCAGCTGGCGCACCTTGTCCTTGGGCAGGCTCTGAATGAACGTCCACGGATCGAAGCCATGATTGCGCGAGCTGACGTAGACGTTGTTGACGTCCAGCAGCAACTCGCAGCCGCTGACATGACTCAGGGCCTGCAGAAACTCCCACTCGATGAAGTCATCGGTGGCTGCGCGCACGTAACTGGAAACGTTCTCCAGCACCAACGGCCGCTGCAACACGTCCTGCACCTGCACTACTCGCCCGGCGATGTAGGCAAGGCTTTCTTCGGTGTACGGCAGTGGCAGCAGGTCATGCAACTGATGGGCGTTGCCACGGCTCCAGCACAGGTGATCGGAGATCCACGCCGGTTTGACCCGGTCGGCCAGTTGCTTGAGCTGTTTGAGATAGTCCGGATCGAGGGCATGCGGCCCACCGATGGACAGGGACACGCCATGCATCACCACGGGGTAGCGCTCGGCGATGGCGTCGAGGAAGTACAAGGCTTTGCCGCCTTGCACCATGAAGTTTTCGGAGACCACTTCGAACCAGTCCACGGCCGGCGACTGTTCGAGGATCTGTTGGTAATAGGCGCTGCGCAAACCCAGGCCATAACCCAGGAAAGGAACGGAAGCTGACATGCCAGGACTCCTTTGCAAAGTGGCCGCAGCGGCATCACCCGCTGCGGCAGCACTCACAGGTGGCTTACTCGCCGACCTTGCCACCGGCTTTTTCGCAAGCCGACTGAGTCATCGCCTTGAAGCCCTGGCCTTTGCACGAACCCATGCCTTTGCACGCATGGTCCTTGGTCTTGCAGTCGTTCTGGCCTTTGCAGGCATTCACGCCGTAGCAGTGAACCTGGGCATCGGCAGCCATCGCGTTGGTAGCGACACCGGCAAACATCGTGGCAGCGGCCAAAGCGAGAGCGGCACCAGCAGCAGCGGTCTTGATGGTCATTTTTTATATCCTCGGTAAGCGTCAGGGGTGTCGGCTGGAAGGTTGTTCAGTCCCGACATAGCACTAGAGAGGGCTGCCCCGACGGCGTTACAGAGGTGCAAAAAATAATTTCAGTAATCGTTCTGGAGCTTGAGCAGCGGCTCCTGAAACCGCAACAAACGCCCGGCATTGCCCAGCACCAGCAGCGTGCTGAAGTTATGCAGCAACGCGGCAATCATCGCCCCTGCCGCCCCAAGCCAACCAAAGGCTGCGAATACCACGATCGCCAGTGTCCAGCCCAGACCGATGATGACGTTGACCTGCAAGGTCCGGCGGCACTGGCGACTGAGCCGCACACAAGTGCCGAGGCGGCGCAGGTCGCTGCCGATCAGCACAATATCCGCCGACGCCAGCGCAATGTCGGCGCCGCCGGCGCCCATCGCCACACCAACCACACCAGCCTTGAGCGCCAGCGAATCATTGATGCCGTCGCCCACCACCATCGGCCGGAAGCCATTGTCGATTTCCTTGAGCACGCGGTTGAGTTTGTCCTCGGGCAGTGCCTGCGCTTGTACCTCTTGTAGACCCACTTCGCGAGCCAGGGTCTGCGCGACACTCTGGCGGTCGCCGGTCAGCAGCAACTGGCGCCCCAGACCCAGCTCGCGCAATTCGCCTAGGGCAAAGCGCGCTTCCGGTTTGACGCTGTCGGCCAGCAACATCCAGGCGACAAATTCGCCGTTCAAGGCCAACCCGGCGATCGGACCGTCATGCTCGGGAACGGTCGTGGTGACGATACCCAATTGGGCGAACAACTCGGGCCGCCCCAACGCCGCCTCGCCCTGCGCGGTCATGGCAACCACGCCGAGGCCTTGGCGCTCATGAATATCAGTCAGTGTCAGGCTTTGCTCCTGGCTGACCAAGCCGGCCAACGCACGGCTGACCGGGTGACTGCTGGCCGCGCCGAGACTGGCCGCCAATGCCATCACTGAGGCCTGATCCAGTCGCGGGCTGCTGATCGATTGCAAACGCAGGGTGCCGTAAGTCAGGGTGCCGGTCTTGTCGACCACCAGTGAGGTCAGGTCCGCCAGTTCTTCGAGGAAGGCCGAACTGCGGATCAGAATGCCGTGACGCGCCGCCACCGCCACCCCGGCAATCGCCGTGGCCGGTGCCGAAAGCACCAAGGCGCAAGGACACGCTGCAACCAACACCGCGAGCATCGCTTGCGCATCGTTGGTCACGAACCAGGTCACCGCCGCCAGCAGCAACACCAGCACCATGTAGCTGCCGGCATACCGCTCAAGCAGACGGGTGATCGGCGGCTTCGAACGCTCGGCGTTTTGCATCAGTGCGATGACCTTGCCCAGCGTCGATTGGTCGCCGGTGCGGGTCACTTCAATACGAAGCAAGCCGTCGAGGTTGATCGCACCGCCGAAGACCGTCATGCCCGCTGCCGTTTCAACCGGGACCGACTCGCCAGTGATCGATGCCGTGTCGAGGCTGGCCTGACCGAACAACACCCGACCATCCGCCGGCACCCGATCACCGGCGCGCACTTCTACGGTGTCACCGGGTTTAAGCGTGCCGTTATCCACTTCGATGACCGAGCCGTCCGCCTGAATCTTGCGTGCGTGGCTGCGGGTCAACTGGCCGAGGGCGTGAATCGCCTCTTGCGAGCCGATCACGCTGCGCTCTTCCAGCACGTGGCCGAAGATCATGATGATCGGCAGCAGCGCAGCGGTCAGCAGATCGCCGGTCGCCCAAGCGCCGAGCATCGCCAGTGCAATCAGTTGATCAGTGATGCCGTGCAGGCTCGGATAACGCAGGCTGTACCACGCCGAACGCATCACCGGCACCGCCACCAATAAAGAAGCAAAACCCAGCAGCAACTGACTGACACCGGTTTGCTCCGGCACCAGCCAACGCCAGATCAAACCGAGGCCGAGCAAGCCAAGGGCGAGCATCGCCAAGGTCAATTGCCGAGCGGCGCGGCGCTGTTCAGCCGAGGACAACAGGCTCGGTGCGGCAGTGGTCGCAGTCATTTACTGGCTCCCTGAATGATCAGGCGGGAATCGTCTTTCGGATCGACCGTGGTCACGGAACCGGCCTGGCCGAGAATCTTCGGCATGCGTTCGCGGTACAGACGCAGGAGCATCTGCGGGTCGGTGCCCTGTTGCTGCGCCTTGGCCAGGCTCAGGACTGTGGCGGTGTCGGCGGAGGCTTTCGCCAACCGTTCGCCAGCCTGGGCATGGGCCACTTGCAGGGTGCGGTCGGCTTGTTCGTTGGCGGTCTGGGTGAGTTTCTCCGCCTCGGTGCGTGCGTTGGCGACCGCTTTGTCGGCTTGCTGACTGGCGGTCAAAACAGCGTTGAAGGCACTGACGGCCGGGTCCGGCAGACTCGACTGAACGTCGACCCGCGCCACTTCGATGCCGATGCCCTGCCCGCTCGCCTTCAGTTCTGCCAGGCGCTTGTTGATGCCTTGCACCAGATCACCGCGCAGACGTTCGCGGCGTTCGGCCGCTTGGTTATCAGCACCGATCAACTCCGGTCGGGCGACCAGAATCGTGTCCAGATCCCTGGCGGCGGTCAAAGCCACGGCGCTGCGCGTGCCCAGCCGATCCAGGGCCGGCAATACATGATCACCCTGCAACACGAAGTCGTACGGGTCGGTGACTTTGTAAAACACCCGTACATCCAGCTGCACCACACCGGCGTCGCCGGTCAGCAAATAGCCGGACCCGGCCAGTGCATCGCTCAGCGGTGTGGCGAAGGTCGCAACACGATCGGCCTTGATCGCCTCACTGCTGCGCAGCAGATTTTCCACTCGGCGCTCAATCACCCGATCCGCTGCAGGCAGCAACACCACCTGTTCGAACGGCTGTGGCCATGCCAACAACAGACCGGCATTCTGAATGCGATCCAGTGCACCAAAGTGCAAAACCACGGCACGATTTTGCGGATCGATCTGCCGCACATTGGAAAATGCCCACGCCAACGCGGCCAGGACGGTCACCGCATACAAGGCGAAAAACGCCAGGCGTCCGGCCTGAATCCACGGACTGCTCAACGAATGTGTTCCACGTGGAACTTCATCACTCATGGCTGCGATCCGGATTTGTTATCAACAGTCGGCGGACCGTCTACTAACACGCGGAATGGCGCGGCGTCGGTGCGCAGGATCAGCTTGGTGTCCGGTGTGACGATGGTGCCGAGGGTATCGAGTGAGCGCAGCAGGTTGTACAGCTGCGGCGAACCGGCATAGGCGCGACCATAGATCTGAGCGGCTTCGACCCGGGACTGCGCTTCGATTTCTGCGGCTTTCACCGTGGCATCGGCCTGCACAATTCGCGCATCGCGCTCGGCAGCCGAGCGAATTTGCGCAGCTTCACGCTTGCCAATGGCCGTGCGTTCGGTGGCGATTGTTTCACGCTCGGCACGCATCCGATCGACCGTGGCCGTGAGCGTCACCGAGGGCAAAGTGAGCCGTTCGATGCCAACCTGCACCACGCGCACGCCGTAAGTCGCGAGCAGTTGCTGATCGATCTGCTTGCGCAATTGCGCTTCGAAGTCAGCGATGCGCACCTGACTGGCATCGGTGTTCACCAGATTCGCCAGGTCGAAACTGCTGGCGGTGGTTTCCAGTGCCGAGCCGACAAAGGTACGAATCTGCCGTGCCGCTTCGTCCGGTTGGTTCTGCACTGCACGCATGAAACGCTGCACGTTGTCCGGGTCGCCCTGCACCTGCCACGCCACATAGGCCTGAACGATGATGCGCAAACCGTCGCGGGTGCCGACATCCTGCAAACCGCTGGAGGTGGTGCGCAGGCGCAGGTCCACCGGGATCGCCGCTTCGAACGGCGCCGGCCAACGCCAGCTCAAACCGGGTTCAAGCAACACCCGCGACGGATTGCCGAAACGGGTGATGACCGTAGCCTCCCCTGAACGCACTTGCACCAGGCTCGCCGCCGCGATGGCAAACGCCACCAGCAACACCGCCCAGCCCATGCGCCGCCACGGGAACGGTCCCACCTCCTCCGGCGCACCGTGGTGATGGTGCCCATGATGATGGTGATGCCCGGCGTGGCCGTGATTGTGGCCGCTGTGGTCATGCGAATCGTGAGTGTGCGACTGGCTCAATGGGCAACTCCTGGTTGAGCGGTGGTGCGCGCAGGCGTCGGGTCAGCCGGCAGCGTGAACGTACGCAGGTCGATGGTCGGCGCATTGCTGCTGCCGCCTAAACGGTGGTCGAGCACCAGCAGTCTGGCCTTGCTCAGGCCCTGACTGAGCTGACTGAAATACTGCTCCAGCACGAACGCCTGACCGGCGCTGGCATAAGCATTTTGTTCGGCTTTGAACTTCAGATCCGCTGCCTGCGCCGTGGCGTTGACTTCACGCGCGCTGGCAGTGGCCTGATCCCGGGCAAGGCTCGCCTGCAACTGCGCCTGGTTACTGGCCTCAGCCGCAGCCCCGCGCTCACGGGAAATCAACGCCTGCGCGCCGATCTGCGCCGCTTGCACGCTGTGATATGCATTGGCGGCGCCGGCGGGTGGATGAATCGCCTCGACCACGGTGGCGAGAATCTCCACACCGCTGTCGAGTTTCTGCAGATCGCCTTGCACCGCACGGCCGATTTCTTCGCCCAACCCTACCCTGTCCGCCCCCAGCAGACCGTCGAGGGTGCGCGAGGCAAAGTCATGAACCAGAATCCGGCTCGCGGTGCTGCGAATCAGCGTCGGTACATCAGCGTTGTTGTAGGTGGCGGCCAAGGCGTCCTGATCACGCAGGCCGATTCGATAGACGAAACGCACGTCCATGTTGACGATCTGAAAGCTCTGCTGATCGCCACGGCTGCTGGCAATGACCTGGGATTTGTCGTTGACGTGGCTGGCATCCCACAAGCGGTTGGCGGTCATGGGGGCCGGACCTTCGGCGGGCGCGGCCTGGGTCGGTGCTTGCGCCGGTGCCGAGCTATCGACGACGCTGGTCGCCAACTCGTGCACCACGCCATTCTCGACGTTCAACACGCGGCCCAGCGGCCATGGCAAACCGGCGTGCAACCCAGGGCCAAAGACTTGCACCGGTTTACCGAAACGCTCGTAGATGCCGCGCCCTTGCAGCGGAATCTCATGGATGCCAGTCAACACCCAGCCGACTGCGGCAACCAGCGCCAGCACCGGCAGAAATGCCCGGCGCATGTAGCTGAAGGCCCAGATCTGGCGCAGATCGATGCCGAAACGGTTGTGCAATTCGTGCTGCAAGGCGAGCAACGGTTGAGGCGGCCAACGCAGCATGTCGGCGATAAAACTGCGCGCCAGCAGGGTCGGTTCGAGCTGTTCCCGATGCGGGCTGAATATCGACAGAACCGCGCGCAATAGCAACTCGATCGCAACCAATCCCGGCAAGATCCCGATCAACACCGCGAGTCGCACCGGCCATACCGAAGCGTCGCTGGCAAATAACAGACACAGGGCGCCGAGCACCAGACTGATGATCGCCACCCGCGCCAATTGCGCGAGGGATCCGGCCTCCGGCCATTGCGCCGAGTTTTCCTGGGCCAACTGACGTTCCAGCACCAGCAAGCCAAAACCCACCAGCAACATCAGCACCGCACCGACGGTGGCAGACAACCCGACCGCGCCGGCCGGCAACGCAAGGTTCCACACCTGCTCGATGCTCAGCACCACCAACGCCGACCAGCCGCCGAGCCACAACGTGGCCGCGCCGATCTGCCCGAGCAGTTGCACTCCACGTTGACTCAGGCGCTCCAGCAGCTGTTCGTACCAGCCGTCAGGCGCCGCTGGCTCGGCCTCCTCGGTCAGCGCCACCAGCGGCGGCGGGTTTATCACCCGTGCGCGCCACTGCGTCACCCACCACGCCGACTGCAAGCCGGCGGCCAGCACCAGCAACGACGCGCCCAGATTCACCAGCAATGCCGGCCACAACGACTGTGCAGCAAACAGCCCGACAAAAGACGCCAGTACCCACCCTGCCCCGGCCAATCCGCCGAGACCCATGGCCAGACGGCGCAAACGGCGCCCCTGCGTGGCCGCTTGTTGAAAGCGCGGCAACCCGGTCACTTGCGTGCCATCGACATCCAGATCGACTTGCATATCACCCCAAAGCCATTGATTCACCGGTCTAATCGTTACGATATAACGAAAAGCGTGAAATATTCGTACACAAATTCACTTATCTAAAGATGCGCAACCTGTCGCTTGCCTGAAGCCTTGACCGAAATGTCCGGAAACGCACATATTACGTTTGTAATTTTATCGGCCGACTACTTTTAGCGATCCGCATCCCCAACGAGGAGCAAGCGCATGAGTCACTACGACGTGGTAATTCTGGGCGGCGGCCCCGGTGGTTATAACGCGGCGATCCGCGCTGGCCAACTGGGCCTGAAAGCCGCGTGCGTGGAAGGCCGCGCCACCTTGGGCGGCACCTGCCTGAACGTCGGCTGCATGCCGTCCAAGGCCTTGCTGCATGCCTCGGAGCTATACGACGCGGCCATGGGTGCGGAATTCGCCAACCTCGGCATCGAGGTCAAACCCACGCTCAACCTCGCGCAAATGATGAAACAGAAAGACCAGAGCGTGAGCGGCCTGACCAAAGGCATCGAGTTTCTGTTTCGCAAGAACAAGGTCGACTGGATCAAGGGCTGGGGCCATATCGACGGCCCGGGCAAAGTCAGCGTGACCGATGATCAAGGCAACAAGACCGAGCTGAGCGCCAAGGACATCATCATCGCCACCGGCTCCGAGCCCACGCCCCTGCCCGGCGTCGAGATCGACAACCAACGCATCCTCGACTCCACCGGCGCGCTGTCCCTCAGTGAAGTCCCCCAGCATCTGGTGGTGATTGGTGCCGGAGTGATCGGCCTCGAACTGGGTTCGGTATGGCGCCGCCTCGGGGCCCAGGTGACCGTGGTCGAATACCTCGACCGCATCTGCCCCGGCGTCGATGGCGAGGCCGGCAAGACCCTGCAGCGTTCGTTGAGCAAGCAAGGCATCAGCTTCAAGTTGAGTTCGAAGGTCACCAGCGCCACGACCTCGGCCAACGGCGTGCAGCTCAGCGTCGAACCCGCCGCCGGTGGCAACGCCGAGTTGCTCGAAGCCGACTACGTGCTGGTCGCGATCGGCCGGCGTCCATACACCCAAGGGCTGGGTCTGGAGAACGTGGGCCTGACCACCGACAAGCGCGGCATGCTCGCCAACCGCCAGCACCGCACCGAAGCACCTGGCGTCTGGGTGATCGGCGACGTGACGTCCGGGCCGATGCTCGCGCACAAGGCCGAAGACGAGGCGATGGCCTGTGTCGAACAGATCGTCGGCAAGGCCGGCGAGGTCAACTACGACTTGATTCCCAACGTCATCTACACCCGGCCGGAGCTGGCCAGCGTCGGCAAGACCGAAGAGCAGCTCAAGGCCGAAGGCCGCGCCTATAAAGTCGGAAAATTCCCGTTCACCGCCAACAGCCGGGCAAAGATCAACCACGAAACCGAGGGCTTCGCCAAAGTCCTCGCCGACGAGCGCACGGACGAAATCCTCGGCGTGCATCTGGTCGGCCCGAGCGTCAGTGAAATGATCGGCGAATACTGCGTGGCCATGGAATTCAGCGCATCGGCCGAAGACATCGCGCTGACCTGCCACCCGCACCCGACGCGTTCAGAAGCGCTGCGGCAGGCGGCAATGAATGTCGAGGGGATGGCGACGCAGATGTAAGTATCGACCGGGCGACCTATTCGCGAGCAGGCCCGCTCCCACATTTGATCGCATTCGAATGTGGGAGCGAGCCTGCTCGCGAAAGGAGCAGCTCGATCTCAATCCGGTAGATGCCCCAACGGCAATGCCCCTGGGGTCTTCACCGTGTGAATCGCAAAATTGCTGCGAATGTCACTCACCCCCGGCAACTTCAGCAAGCAGCTGCTGAGAAAACGGTCATACGCGCGCAAGTCCGGCACCACCACCTGCAACAGAAAGTCCGACTCCCCCGACACCAGAAACGCCGAGATCACCTCCGGCAGCGCCGTGACCGCGGCATAAAAGGCCTCGGCCTGTTCATCGTTGTGACGCTCGACCTTGACCCCGACAAACACCGTCAGCCCCAGCCCCACCTCATCGCGATCCAGGTTGGCCTGATAGCCGCGAATCACCCCGGCCTCTTCCAGCATCCGCACCCGGCGCAGGCAAGGTGACGCCGACAGCCCTATCTCGTCCGCCAGCTCGACATTGCTCAGCCGTCCGTTGCGTTGCAGCGCGGCGAGAATCTTGCGATCAAAGGCGTCAAGTTTCATGGTTGGCAGATCCTGATGGTCAAGGCGCAAAAAGAAAGCAGGTTATGCCAATCCAGTGAGTTTTTGAAGCTGACTACGCAAGCACCTGCCCCACCCTTCAGCCATAGACTGTGGTCACCGAATCGACAACGAAAGGGCTGCGGCATGGCGAGTTTCTGGCTGTTTTTTCTGGCATTGGCAGTGGTCTATCTGTTGCCCGGCCCGGACATGATCCTGTTGCTGCAAACCGGGGCCCGCCAGGGTCGCGGTGCGGCGCTGGCGACCGCCGTGGGGCTGGGGGTTGCCCGGGGCTGTCATGTGGCATTGGCGGCGCTGGGCCTGGCAGCGCTGTTCAAGGCGGCGCCGTGGACGTTCGATGTGGTGCGTCTGGCCGGTGCGGCGTATTTGCTGTGGATCGGTATTCAGTGCCTGCGCAGCACGTTGCTGCCAAACCTCAATGCCTCCCCTGAAACCGACGCTCACGGACAATGGCGCGAAGCGATACGTCGCGGTTTGCTGACCAATCTGCTCAACCCCAAGGCCTTGCTGTTCTGCTCGGTGCTGTTGCCGCAGTTCATCGTCAATGACGGCGCACCGGTGCTGACCCAATTTGCCACCCTCGGCGTGTTGCTGGTGGGCGTCGGGCTGCTGTTCGACAGCGCCTATGCCCTGACCGGGGCCGCGCTAGGCCGTTGGCTGCAACACAGTCCAACCGCCCAGCGAGTCCAGCAATGGCTGTTCGGCAGCCTGTTGATCGGCTTCGCCGTGCGCCTGACGTTTATCCAGCAGGCTTAGGGCTTGCGCGCCTTGCGCCGGCGACTGATCAACGCCAACGCGCCAGCACTGAACAACACCAGGACACCGATCACCGGCCACTTGTACGGGCGCAACGTATTGCGCACAGCATCGGTGACCTGGGTCACGTAACGCTTGTCGGCGTTTTCGAAATCCGGGTACGGGCATTGATTGCCGAAGTCCACCGCCCAAGGCACGTACGGACCTTCGTTGACGTAACGGCGATACAGCGCGCTCTGCTCTTCCAGGCTGCTGTTGAAACCGGCGGCATTGCACAGCACAGCGGCAAACGCCTGGCTGCTGTGCGGCAAGTTGTCGGCAGCCCGGCCGGCCAGCGCGGTGGCGACAAAGCGGTAGTGATAACGCTCATCCGGCTGTGCCTGACTGGCCTTCTGGCGTTGCACTTCGGCCTCGGCCACCAGTGGCCCGACTTTCAGCTCGGTGCTTTCCAGGCTGTAGTTGCCGCCTAACGTGGCGTAGTCCGGCGCCATCTCGTAACCGAGGATGTCCATGCCCCATTCACGCGCCGTCCACGCCGCGTTGTACAAAGCGCTGGCGCGTTTGGTCGGCCACCAGGCAGCGTCGGCCTTCATCCGTTGTTCGCCGTAGAGCCGGGCCTTGTGCTGCAGATCGGGATTGTCGAAATAGCCGACCGCTTCCTCGTAATGCCCTTCGCGCAGCAAGCGCCGTCCCAACAGGTTGCGCAGGCTGGCAGCGACCGGCAGCGGCACGTAGTTGTCGCGTTCCTGCTGAGTCAGCGCCGCAGGCGCCGGCACGTTGTCATCGACATAGCGCTTGAGCTCATCGACCGTCAGCACGCGCTCGGCGACCGTCGCGGCGTCGAACCAGTAGATGCTGTTGCTGCGATACAACTGCACGAACGCTTGCAGGTATTCGCCGCGTTGCAGTGCAAGGATCGCGCTCTCGCCCTCGACCCGGCATTTGGGCTGCAGGGTTTCGAAGTCCCAGTCCGGGGTGCGCCGGTAACCCCAGTCTTCGGTCTGCGGGAAGGCCTGCGCGGCTTTGGAATAGGCGGCAGCGGCCGCATTTTTGTCGCCGTCACGCACCGCCAGTTTGGCCCGCAGCCACCACGCCAGTCCGCCGTCACCGGCGTTCTCGAGGAAGGCTTTGGCGCTGGCGTAATCGCCCTGTTGGTAATTCATCGCCGCCAGTCGATCAGCGTTTTCCAGGCTGCCACGGGTGCTGTTCTGCAGCAGTTTGATGAGTTTCTTCTCGTTCGGCGGCTGCTCGTCGAATGACCAGCCCATACGGCTGATCAACGACGCAGTGACCAGTTGCTGCACGGCCTTTCGATTCAGCAGCTTGGCCAGTTCCGGCTCAGGCAGCTCGGCCAGTTCATTCATCAGTTGTTTCAGCGAGGTATAACCCACGGCCGAGCCGTGCAGGTTCTGCGCTTCATACAGCTCGATGGCATCGTCCCAGTCGCCGGCGGTTCGCAGCACCCGCGCCTCTTCACCGAGGCTGGCCACACCGAGCTCCAGCGGATCGCTGAAGCCATCGATGCTCATCTGGCGAGTCTGACGGAAGGCTTCGCGCGCGTCCTCCAGTGCCTCGATGGCGTCGCCGGCCTCGGCACTCATGGCAAACCAGGTGCGCCCCAGAGAATATGCCGCCCAGGTGCTGCGCAGCGGACGCTGATCGGCCGGCAGCGCCAGCACCTTGTTGAAATACTCGACGGCCAGTTGATGATCGCCTGTGGCAAACGCCACCGCACCGGCCACGTACAGACGGATTTCCGCCGGCAGACTGGCGCCCTGCGCCTCGACCTGACGCGCATCGGTCAGGCCGCGCAGTTGCTTGACCAGCGCCTGCTGCTCAGCTGTCAGACCGGCCTGTTCAGCCTTCTCGCGCTGATCGGCCGCCTCGGTCTGGTCGGCGTAAAAGTCGTTCGGGTTGTGCGTCGCCGCGGTGACGTTCTTCAGCCCGGCAATGGTCTTGCCCAGACGGCTGATCTCGAAGTTGAAGTTGCCCTCCGGCAGCTCGGACAGGGTTTGCCCACGATTGTCGAGCAGGCGCATCGGGAAGTCCGGGCCACAGGCCAACGCCGAACCCAGCGGCAGGCTGAGGCTCAGGCAAAGCAGATGGCGGGGCCAGTTACGGGTCAACATGCGAACCTCCTTGATCAATAAATGCACAGCGCGCCCAACCGATGGCACGTTGTCCGCCCGCCGGCAATCGGCCGTCACGCAGGCGGGTGAAGGTAAGCAGATCCGCGCTCTGTTGCAACGAGTAACCGGCGAGCGCATCGGCGCCTTCACAGCCGCGCGCCTTGATGCGCAAGTGCGCAGGCCAGGCCGCATCGAGATTCCCCGGGTTGGTGAGGTGGATGTCATAGAGGCCGTCGCGCTCACTGAAGGTCAGGCCGAGCCGGCTGCTCAATGCATCGCCGCGGGCCACGGCGCGCAACGTAGTCAGGCTCCAGGCCCGACGGTCATTGGGCAACGGCAGGCGAAACCAGATCAGCCCCGCCAGATGCTCCGGCGGATCCTCGCGCAGCTCTTTTGCGAGCGAGCTCAGTTGCAACGGATCGGCGAGCAGTTCCTGGCGTTGTCCATCGCGCTCGACCGGCACTTCACTCTCCACCACTGGAGCACCGCCGGCATCCGGCAGCAGCGCCACACCATAGGCCGGCAGCGCCAGATAGAAAGGCTTGCGGCTGACTTTTCCCCAGTCACTTGCCCAGCGTTGCGCCTGCTCGGGGTCGAACAACCCGTGTCGCGGATCACTGACGGCATGCACCTGCAGCACGCTGCTGTCGACCGTGGCCAGCAACATCGGCAGTTGTGGACTGCCGAGCCACGCCGGCAGCGCGGTGATGCTCAGCGGCAACGAGGCGGGCAATGCGGAACGCAGATGCGTCAGGAACTCGGTGTACTCCGGCAGGCGCGCGTTACCCGCGTCATGGTCGATCTCAACGCCGTGCAGGATCAGCCCCTGCGCCTGCCAGTCGGCAACAACCTGAAGAATCTGCGCCATGACCTGCGCCTGATCCAGCCCCTTGAGCTGGCCGTCGAGGCGAATCACCGCAATCAATGGCCGGCCATCGTGCTCGAGCAACGGCGCATCGATTCGCGCCCGGTGCCAGCCGTCATTGGGGAACGCCTGCAAGGCAAGCACGCGCAATGTCGAAAAGCTCTCGCGGCTGTCGCGCAGCGCGGCGTCATGCGCCGGCGTCCACTGGCGTTGCCAGATATAAAGTTGTTGATCGAGGGCGGGGGCATCAGGCCGCTCGCAAGCAGCGAGCAACACCATTGCCGCGATCAAAATCGAAACGCCGAACCGCATGAAGGCCTGTTCCCTGCTGATACAAACGTGCAGGGTACACAAATCCCTGTAGGAGTGAGCCTGTTCGCGATAACGGAGTGTCAGGCAACATCGACGTCGACTGTAACTGCGCTATCGCGAGCAGGCTCACTCCTGTAGGGAAAGCGACTCAAGGCTTGCGGGCAATGATCACCTGACTTTTCGCCACCACCGCATCCAGCGCCTGCTTGATCTGCGCGCCACGAGGTGAATCGAGCACAGCCTGCCAGGTGTCGGCCCAGTGATTGAGCAACGGGTGATCCGGGTTACTGAAATCGACCTTGGCTTCCCAGAACAGCAACATCCACATCGACCAGTAAAAGCCGTACTGGCTGTGGCTGATGATCTCAAGGCCCGCATCGCTGACCATCGCCTTGAACTGTTCTTCGCTGATGATGCGAATGTGGTTGGGCTTCTGGAAATACTCCGGCGCCGCAATGTCCTTCTGCAAATCTTCGGAACTGGGGTGCGGCACGCTCAGCAGGTACAGCGCACCGGACTGGCCGACCCGCACCAGTTCGGCAAGGAACTGCGCCGGGTCGTCGACGTGCTCGATGACTTCGGTGGACACCACCCGTGTGGCGGTGCCATCGGCAATCGGCAACGGGTTGCAGTCGGTAACGTGGCATTCGACGCTGCGCGCCGGGGTATCGCTCAGGCGCTGGCGGGTGGCCTCGACCTTGGCGCCGTCGATGTCGGCGATGATGATCTTCGCCCCGCGCATGCCGCAGAAGTGCACGTTGCCACCGTCGCCACAGCCAACATCGAGCAAGGTGTCATCGGCGGTCACCGGGAAGCCCTTGAACAGCTCGTTGGTCTCCTGGTTGAACCAGCCGCTGAGCTTGGCGTCGTAGAGGCCGAGCATGTACGGATCGACCTTGTCCACCATCGGCGCGAGGGGTTGCGCGGGGGCGGGGGCCGGTGCAGGCGTCGCCGCCGTGAGTTTTTTCAATAGGCTCAGCATGAGGTGGCTCCGGGGGTTGAAACGGCGGTTCGGGACGTATCAAGGCGCCGCACCAGGGCAGCACCACGATTGCGCATCGGCATTTCGATGAAACGGTAATTCAACTCACTGAGCAGCACGATCAGGCCGAAAGCGATCAGCAAAGTCAGAATCGGGTGCCCCGCCGGACTCGGCAAACCGGCAGCCTGCAAACGGAAAATCAGCTCACGCACCAGCAGATAGGCAGGGATGTGAATCAGGTAAATGCCGTAGGAGCGACTGCCGATCCAGGCCATCAGCCGTTGCAAATGGCCCGCCGGCAGCAAGTAATCGCGGTTGTACGAGGCAATCCACACCAGCAGCGCGCCGAGCACGGCAATCGAACCGATGCGGTAAGGCGCGAAGGTGAAACGGTCGGTGGCCATAAAGCTCATCAGCAGTGCCACACCGATCAGCACGGATACGCCGGCCCACGGACGCCGCAGAAACGTCGGCTGCCAGCGCCAGTAAGCAGGTTGCGCACTCCACATCGCCAGCAGCACGCCGAGCGCCAGAGCGTCGGTGCGCACCACCATCAGCAACGGCGTGCGCAGGGTCAACAGTTGCACCGCGACCAGCGCCAGCAATGCCCAGACCAAATGCTTGCGGCACAAAACAATCAGCAGCGGAAACAGCAGGTAAAACTGCTCCTCCAGGGCCAGGCTCCAGTAGACGAAACTGCTGCCGTACTCGTAATGAAAGAAGCTGTCGGCAAAGCGGAAATTGGCGTATTGCAACCCCCCCGCCAGCGTCGCCTGCAGGTTCGCGTGCAAGCTGCCAAAGGCGCCGGAGCGGTTGAGAAACACGCACGCCAGCAGGATCAGCGCCAGCCATAACCAGGCCGAGGGTAACAGGCGAAACACCCGACGCAGCCAGAAATTGCGCGTCTGTTGCCAGTACTCCTGACGCGTGGTGCAGCCATGCAATGCGGGGATCAGGCTGCGGGCGATGACAAAACCGGAGATCGCGAAAAACAGATCGACGCCCCACCACGGTTGCGCCCAGGCGTGGATTTTTTCCAGCAGCGGCACCGTGTCGGTGAACAGGCTGCCCTGCAGGTGATGGAACAACACGCCGAGGACGGCAATGGCACGCAGCACCTCGATGTCCATGATCCGCTTGGCACTCATGGCCGGCTCCCGGCGCATGTTTCGTCAGCCAGCGGCTTGCGGGCGATGATCACCTGGCTCTTGGGCATGAAGCGGTCGAGCATCTGCTTGATCGCCAGACCGTCGGGCTGCGCCAGCAGGTCTTGCCAGGTCCGCGCCCAGCTCTCCATCAGTGGCGGGTATGGGGCCTGAATCCGGTCGCGCACCGCACCACCGAGGTCACGGCCGGCGGCGCGTTCACTGGCCCAGAAGAAGATCATGCCCATCACCCAGAAGAACCCGGTGGCCTGCCGATGCTCGATCACCAGCCCGGCGTTCTCCACCAGCTCGGCAAAGCGCTGCTCGGTGAAAATCTGCACATGGTTGGGCGTCTGGTAATAACTGGCCGGGGCGATGCCCTGCTGCAGGTGCTCGCCCACCGGTGCCGGGACACTCAGCAGATACTGCGCGCCGGGGCGGCCCATGCGCACCAGTTCGGCCATGAACGGTTCCGGCTGATCGATGTGTTCCAGCACTTCCATGCACACCACTTTGCTGGCGCAACCAGCGGCCAGCGGCAATGGCAGGCTGTTGCTGACCAGCCCCAGACTCGGTTGGCTGCTTTGTGCTCGAACCTGACGGTCCAGCTCGCGAACCTTGTCATGCTGGCTGTCGGTGAATATCACCGAGGCACCCTGCCGCACGGCGAACAGCGTCGCCACGCCTTCACCGCACCCGACGTCGAGCAAGGTGTCATCAGCCGTGATGGCGAAGCCCTTGAGCAACTCACCACTGTCGTGCAGGAACCAGCCATCGAGAATCGCGTCATGCAAACCCACGTCCCGTGGCGAAACCTGGCTTGGCGGTGCAGGTGCAGGTGCAGGTGCAACAGGCAACGGTGCCGGGCGCAAGCGTGCGAGCAGGCGCCGGATCATGCGCCCAAGGCTTCCACGGACAACGGCTTGATGGCCTCTGCGCGCTGGGCAAAAAACGTCCGCAGGCGTTCCTCTGCACTCGCCTGACTGCAGAAGCGCTGCAGGTTGTGCACGGCATGCTCGGACATCCGCGCATAGCGTTCGACATCGTTTTTCGCCACCTCGTAACTGTCGCGATACGCCGCGCACAACGAGTCCCAATCGGTCATGTAGCGCAAGGTGCGGTAGGCCGCGCGCGGGTCGTGGGGCCAGGCCGTGAGCTCATCGGTGGAGTCGACGATGAACGCGTTGTCGCTGTCGACGTAGTCGGCCATCGCCGTGTTCAACGGCGCAATCGCCGGTTTGCCACAGGACATGAATTCCATCAGCGGCAGACACTGCCCTTCGCCATAGGAACTGTTGACCACGTAGCTGGTGGCTTGCACCAGCGCTTCGTAATCGGCGTCTGCCAGATACCCATGGATCAGCACGATCCGGCACTGGTAGGACTGGTTCTTGTACAGGTGATGCAGCATGTCGCTCAGGGCATTGGCGATGTCATGGTGCGTGAGCTTCAGCACCAGGGTGGCGTCGGCGACGTCACGGAACGTGGTACAGAATGCGCTGATCATGTCCTGCCAGTTCTTGCGCCCGTCGTAAGGGTTGAACACCGAGGTGTAGACCACGCCGTCCAGCTGCAACTGGCAGTCCTGCGGCGGCCCGGCAAACGACAGCGGCGTGCCTTCGCACAACCCCGGTGGACCGTACGCGCGCAGGTCCACGCTGCGGCTGTCGAGCAACAGGCCGCGCAGCTTCAACTGCACCGCTTCGACCACTGGCTGCTTGCGCAACTGCGCGCCGCGTGCGGCGAAGCGATCCCACACCGGTGCAGCAATCGCGCAGATCGGGTAGTCCGCGCCCATCACGTCGCAGACGGCGTTTACCGTGAAGCTCGAATGGGTAATCGCCATGCCGCAGGCATTCAACACCACGCGCCAGTCATGACGCGGTTCGCCGTGCCAGCTCTCGGTGGGGATGGTGCTGAACTCCCAGGCAAACACCGGAATGGTCGGGCAGGCGTAATGAATCGGCGTGCGGTGCGGCGGCGAGAACGACAGGAACACACACGCCTCGCCGCGACTCAGGCAATCGAAGTACAGCCTATCGACCAGTTCGTCGGGGTTGCTCACTTCAATCACTTGCCCCAGGCGCTCGAGCACCGGACGGAATTCCTTGAGCACAAAGTAGTAGCTGTACTCGGGGCGTCCGAGGTTCTGCTGGATGTTGCTCTTGTTGGTTTCCGAATGAATGATGATCAGCATGATGCGGTTCCGACCTCGGCGACCAGCTGTGGGGTTGCACTCGGCGTCAGCTGAAAAAATTGCGCCATGCGCAGCTGTACCGGGGCAAAACTGCAGTACTCGCGCATGCGCTCATTGGCGGCCAGGGCCATGGCCTGGTAGGCCGCCGGATCGTTTTTGGCCATGGCGTAACTGTTTTCGTAGGCGGTTTTCAACGAGCCCCAATCCGGGCGATGGCGCAGGGTGCGATAGAGGATCTGCACGTCATCCGGCCAGATCGTCGGCTCACGACTGGACTTGACGATGAAGCCGACACGCTCATCGATGTAGTCGTGCATCGCCGTATGGTCTGGCGCAATCACCGGACGGCCGCAGGACATGAACTCCATCAGCGGCAGGCACAAGCCCTCGCAGCGGGACGCGTTGACATAGAAACTGGCAGCACCGTAAAGCCTGGCGAACTCGTCGTCCTGCAAGTAGCCGTGCATGACCACCACCCGGCAGGCGAACGGTGAAAGCTGCGACAACAGGGTGATCAGGTGCACGTAATAGGTCGCCAGATCGTTCTGCGTCATCTTCAGCACCAGCGTGGCATCTTCGACGTCGCGCATGGCCCAGCAGAAGGCCGTGATCAAGTGATGCCAGTTCTTGCGCCCGTCTTCGGGGTTGAACACGCTCACATACACCACGCCGCTGACCTCGACCTGCACCGTGGCACTGGTGTCCGGCAGGCTGGCCTGTGGATGCTCGGCCACCGCTGGCGCCTCACTGTCGGCCGGCAGCAAGGGCGCGGCGGCAGGTGCACGCAAACGGAACAACTGCCGGCGCAGGGCGATCGGCAGCAAATCGCGAACCGCTTCGCGATACCACAGCAACAGATTGTGTTTGAGCAGAAACAGCGGTCGGTGTTCGTTGGGGGTCGCGGTTGCCCGCCAGCCTTCGCGCAAATAGTGCTTGGTGATGAACACACGCCGGCGCAGGGTCAGTTCCGGTGGCGGCGCAGGCTCGGACGGCACAGCGACGTCGAGCGGCTCGTCGGGCTCCGAAACTGGCTCATTGGGCGTGGGGGCAATCAGTCCGTCAGCAGACAGGCCGAGGGTGCGGCTGTCGATGATGCAGCCCTTGATCTGCAACAGCGCGCCCGGGTTCACTGGCGAAGCAGGGTATTGCTCACGCACCCCGGTGAAGCCTTCCCACAACGGCGTCGGCAGAACCAGCACAGGAAAGTCTTCACCCATGGTCCGGCGAATGGCTTGTGCCGTGTGGCTGGACAAGGTGATCGCCCGACCATGACGGGCCAGTACCTGACTCCAGTCGTGGCGGGAGTCTTTATCACGAGGGTCAACCGGGATCGAGTCGTACTCCCACGCGATCACGCAGACCACGGGGCATTGCAGATCGGTCGGGGTTTTATGCGGAGGGGCAAACGAAAGGAAGAGGCTGTCCTGACCGGCCTGCTGCAACTGCCGGTACAACGGGTCGACTTCGGCCGCCGACGACACCACGTGCACTTGCCCAAGGCTTTCCAGTACGGGACGGTAGGCCTTGAGCACGAAGTAATAGCTGTATTCCGCACGTCCCAGACTCTGGCTGATGGAGCGGTCGTTGACGTCCGAGTAAAGAATGAAATTCATGGCATCCCACGGTGAAACCACCATCCCGGCAGTTTCACGCTATGACGGCCAAGCGCTGGATCGAGTCGGGATCACCGCTGCTCGTCCTTCGTCATGGAGCTCGTCTTCGTTCTTGTTTTAGTGGCTGGGTTTACCCTGTTGCGCAACATCCCCGGCGAACCTTGGGAGATGGCGACGAGGGCCATTCTAAACACATCCGTCGCGAATCCGGGAACCGCCCGACGAGAATAAATCGGGCTACGCTGACGAGAACTGACCGGTCACGGTTTGCGCTGTTGAAATTGCTGCGCATTTGGCACAGATTGGTAACAAACAACTACAACAAAGACTTCGCCTGTCGTCTTGCCGGTCTTTTTAATCCGGCCTGACAGACTTCTCCTCAAAGCCTGTGGGAAAGTGGCGAACGTTAAAGACCAAGGGGTCGCTGTTTGAAAAAGCGTCTGTTCATCACGGGCCTCAGTGGATTCGTGGGACAACATCTCCAGTCACGTCTGGCTCAGCCTGACTCGACGTGGGAGCTGCTGCCTGCCACCGCACCCTACGATCTCACGGCAGCACCAAGCTTCGTCGACCTGTGGCCGCAATTGCCCGACGCGGTGATTCATCTGGCCGGCCAGACCTTCGTTCCCGAAGCGTTCCGCGATCCGGCCCGCACTCTCGAAATCAATCTGATGGGTACCCTCAACCTGCTGCAGGCCCTCAAGGCACGCGGATTTCAGGGGACCTTCCTGTATGTCAGCTCCGGCGACGTCTATGGTCAGGTCGACGAAAGCGCCCTGCCCATCACCGAACAGCAAGCGCCCTGCCCGCGCAATCCGTACGCGGTGAGCAAACTGTCGGCTGAATTTCTCAGCCTGCAATGGGGCCTGAGCGAAAGCTGGCCGGTGCTGGTGGCGCGACCGTTCAACCACATCGGCAGCGGGCAGAAAGACAACTTTGTCATTGCCAGTGCTGCGCGCCAGATCAACCGCATCAAACAAGGCCTGCAGGCTCCGCAACTGGAGGTCGGCGACATTGACGTCACGCGGGACTTCCTCGATGTCGGCGATGTGATCTCGGCGTACTTCGCATTGCTGGAGAAAGGCACGCCGGGGCGGGTCTACAACATCTGCTCGGGCCGTGAGCAAAGCATCCGTAGTTTGATCGAGCAGATGGGTGACCTCGCCGAGGTCGACCTGCAACTGGTCCAGGATCCGGCGCGCATGCGCCGCGCGGATCAGCGTCGCGTTTGCGGCAGTCACGCAAGGCTGGCCCAGACCACGGGATGGACGCCTGAAATCACAACACAACAATCCCTGCGGGCGATCCTGTCCGACTGGGAGCAGCGAGTACGACAAGAATGAAAAGTGCACTGATCACAGGGATCACCGGCCAGGACGGCGCTTATCTGGCCCGACTGCTGCTCGACAAGGGCTACAAGGTTCACGGTCTGGTCGCCCGGCGCAGCAGCGATTCGCGCTGGCGTCTGCGCGAGATGGGCGTCGAAGGCGACATCGTCTACCTGGACGGTGACATGGCCGATGCCTGCTCGGTGCAGCGCGCGGTGATCAAGTCAGCGCCGGACGAGGTCTACAACCTGGCCGCGCAAAGCTTTGTCGCCGCGTCCTGGAATCAACCAGTGACCACCGGTATCGTCGATGGCCTGGGCGTGACCCACCTGCTCGAAGCGATCCGCCAGTTCAGCCCGCACACCCGTTTCTATCAGGCGTCCACCAGCGAAATGTTCGGCCTGATCCAGGCTGAACAGCAAGACGAGAACACCCCGTTCTATCCACGCAGCCCCTACGGCGTGGCCAAACTCTATGGCCACTGGATCACCGTCAACTACCGCGAAAGCTTCGACCTGCACGCCAGCAGCGGCATCCTCTTCAACCACGAATCACCGCTGCGCGGCATCGAATTCGTCACCCGCAAGGTCACCGACGCCGCCGCCCGCATCAAACAGGGCAAGCAGCAGGAACTGGCCCTGGGCAACATCGACGCGAAACGCGACTGGGGCTTTGCCGGTGATTACGTCGAAGCCATGTGGCTGATGCTGCAACAGGACAAACCTGACGATTTCGTGGTCGCCACCGGTGTCACCACTACCGTGCGCGAGATGTGCCGTATCGCCTTCGATCACGTCGGCCTGAACTACCGCGACTACGTGAAGATCGACCCGGCGTTCTTCCGCCCGGCCGAAGTCGAAGTGCTGCTCGGCAATCCGGCGAAGGCGCAGCGCGTACTGGGCTGGAAACCGAAAACCGACCTCGACACCCTGATCCGCATGATGATGGATGCGGACATGAAACGCGTCGCCAAGGAGTAGGTCATGCTGATCCCCGTGATTCTGTCCGGCGGTGCCGGCACTCGTTTGTGGCCAGTGTCCCGCGAGGGCCATCCCAAGCCGTTCATGAGCCTGCCCGACGGCCAGTCGCTGCTCGGCAAGACCTATCAGCGTGCCGCCGCATTGCTGGACGGCTGGGGCGACATCGTCACGGTGACCAACCGCGAGTACTACTTCCAGAGCAAGGATCACTATTGCGCGGCCCACGTGTCGCGCCATCGCGGGCACTTCCTGCTGGAGCCGACCGGGCGCAACACCGCCCCGGCGATCGCTGCTGCCGCGCTGTCGCTGCAGGCGTTGCACGGTGACGAGGCAATCATGGTGGTAATGCCCGCCGACCATTTGATCGTCAATCAGGACGCACTCAAGAGCGCCGTTGAACACGCCGTCAATCTGGCGAAGGACGGTTACCTGGTGACCTTCGGCGTGGTGCCGAGCGCCCCGGAAACCGGCTTCGGCTACATCGAAACCGGTGCCCCGCTGGACGCCAGAGGCGCGGCGAAAGTACAGCGTTTCGTCGAGAAGCCCGATCTGCAAACCGCTACGCATTATCTGGAAAGCGGCAATTTCCTGTGGAATTCAGGCATGTTCTGCTTCACCACCGCCACGGTGATTGCCGAGTTGCAATTGCACGCGCCTGAACTGCTGGAGCAAACCCGCGCCTGCATGGCCGCCAGCGCCCCGATCGAAACTGTCGGTTGCCTGCAACAGGAACTGTCGCCGGCACTGTTCGCTGAAATCACCGATATCTCGATCGATTACGCGTTGATGGAACGCTCGGAAAAAGTCGTGGTGGTGCCCGCCGGTTTCGACTGGAGCGACATCGGTTCGTGGGGCGCCGTGGCGGCGCTGGTCCCGGCCGATGCCGACAACAATCGCGCCAGCGGCGAAGCGATCTTCATCGACAGCCACAACAACTTCGTGCAGAGCGAAGGCCGGCTGGTGGCCACAGTGGGTGTGGATAACCTGATCATCGTCGACACCGCCGACGCGGTGCTGGTGGCCCACGCCGACCGCGCCCAGGATGTGCGGCGCGTCGCCAGACAGCTCAAGGACACATCCCACGAAGCCTATCGCCTGCACCGTACGGTCAGCCGCCCATGGGGCACCTACACCGTGCTCGAGGAAGGCCCGCGCTTCAAGATCAAGCGCATCGTGGTCAAGCCCGGCGGCAAGCTGTCGCTGCAAATGCACCATCACCGCAACGAACACTGGGTGGTGGTCGAAGGCATGGCCAAGGTCACCAACAACGGTACCGGTACCCATCTGGTGGCCAAGAACGAATCGACGTTCATTGCCGCCGGCCACCGGCATCGCCTGGAAAACCCCGGCGTGATCGATCTGGTGATCATCGAGGTGCAAAGCGGTGAATACCTGGGCGAAGACGATATCGTGCGCTTTGAAGACCAATACGGCAGGACGGTTTGATGCTGCTTTCCCTGTACCGCTCGCTGCGCAGCTACCGCGGATTCATCCTCGGCAGCGTCAAGCGGGAGTTTCAGGCGCGTTATCGCAATTCGCTGTTCGGCGCGCTGTGGACCGTGCTCAATCCGTTGTCGATGATCGTCGTGTACACGGTGATCTTTTCCCAGATCATGCGCGCACGCCTGCCGGGTGTGGATGATGGCCTGGCCTACAGCGTTTACCTGTGCGCGGGCCTGCTGACCTGGGGGCTGTTTGCGGAAATCACCTCGCGCAGCCAGAGCATGTTTCTGGAAAACGCCAACCTGCTGAAGAAAATCAGCTTCCCGCGCATCTGCCTGCCGGTGATTGCGCTGCTCAACGCCGGGATCAACTTCGCGATCATCCTGGCGCTGTTCTTCGGTTTTCTGCTGATCAGCGGACGCCTGCCCGGCATGGCCTTGCTGGCACTGATTCCGCTGCTGATCGTGCAGGTGATCTTCGCCGCCGGGCTGGGGATGATCCTCGGCATCCTCAACGTGTTCTTCCGCGATGTCGGGCAGATGTTCGGCATCTGCCTGCAGTTCTGGTTCTGGCTGACGCCGATCGTTTACCCGCTGTCGATCCTGCCGCCGGGTATCCAGCACCTGATCAGCCTCAACCCGATGACGCCGCTGATGACCAGCTACCAGAACGTGTTCCTCTACAACCAGTGGCCGAACTGGCCGTCGCTGATGCCACTGCTGATCATCGGCCTGCTGTTCTGCGCCATGGCCCTGCGTCTGTTCCGGCAACGCGTCGGCGAAATGGTGGATGAACTCTGATGGGACATATACGCGTCAGCGGCCTGGGCAAGGCCTACAAGCAATACCCCAATCGCTGGAGCCGGTTGTTCGAGTGGCTGGTGCCGTTTTCGGGCACCCGGAACCACTTGCACTGGGTCCTGCAGGACATCGATTTCGAGATTCAGCCCGGCGAAGCCGTCGGCATCGTCGGGGTCAACGGCGCGGGTAAAAGCACGCTGCTGAAGATGATCACCGGCACCACGCAACCGAGTTGCGGGCAGATACAACTGCAAGGTCGCGTTGCCGCCCTGCTGGAACTGGGCATGGGTTTTCACCCGGACTTCACCGGCCGCCAGAACGCCTTCATGGCCGGTCAGTTGCTGGGCATGCAGGTCGAAGAGATCGAAGCGCTGATGCCGCAAATCGAGAGCTTTGCCGAAATCGGCGAAGCCATCGACCACCCGGTGCGCACCTATTCCAGCGGCATGCAGATGCGCCTGGCCTTCAGTGTTGCCACCGCCCGGCGCCCGGACATCCTGATCGTCGATGAAGCGCTGTCAGTGGGCGATGCCTACTTCCAGCACAAAAGCTTCGAGCGCATCCGCAACTTCCGCAAGGCCGGCACCACCCTGCTGATCGTGTCCCATGACCGTTCGGCGATTCAGTCGATCTGCGACACCGCGATCCTGCTGGAAAACGGCCGCCTGGCCATGCGCGGCAAACCCGAAGAAGTCATGGACTACTACAACGCCATGCTCGCCCAGCGCGAAGGCCAGATCGTGCGCCAGGAAATGCTCGCCAACGGCCAGGTGCAAACCATTTCCGGTACCGGTGAGGCGGGGATAGTCAGCGTGCGTTTGCTCGACGCTCAGGGTCGCAGTCTGGAAGTGGCGGAAGTCGGCCAGCCGGTGGTGCTGGAAGTGCAGGCCGAAGTCCGCGAGGACATCGAGCGCCTGGTGCTGGGCTTTCTGATCAAGGATCGCCTCGGCCAGGCGATCTACGGGATCAATACCCATCGTCAGGATCAGGCAATCAACGACCTGAGTGCCGGTGAACAAGTGACCTTCCGCTTCGCCTTCGACATGCGCCTGGGCAAGGGCAGCTATTCGGTGGCGCTGAGCCTGTCGCGGCTGGATTCGCACCTGGATCGCAATTTCGAATGGCGCGATTACGGCCTGGTCTTCCATGTCATCAACAATCGCCAGGAAGACTTCGTCGGCTGCTCGTGGCTGCAAGCCCGGACCGAGATCAGCCGCTCCAGTGAACGCACAGAGCAATTGCCTGACAAGGAGATCTCGCGATGACACGACTGTTGGTGGAGTGCACATACGTCTTCGAACACCCGTCCGCCAACTCGGGGATTCAACGGGTGGTGCGCAACGTCATTCAACAGTTGCCCGACGCCGACGCCGAGCGCGAATGCATCCCCGTGGTGATGCTCGACGGCGCCCTGTATCAGGTGAAAAGCCTGGCCCCGATCAAAACCCCAAAAATCAATCTGACCAGCCTGCGGGTGAAGCTGGAACAGTGGGCCAACAACTTCTGGTTGCGCCATCGCGCGCTCGAACGCCGCCGCCCGTTCAGCCAGTCGCATTTCGCCCGGCGGGTGCTGTACGTGCTCTGTCGGCTGACGGCGTTCGCCTGTTTCAGCCTGCCGATGCGCGTGCTCGGGCGCCTGCTCAAGGGCAAACCCGTGCCCGAGCGCTGCGTGCCGTTGCAACACCGGGCCGGCGATCAACTGGTGCTGCTCGACTCGTCCTGGCACGCCAACTTTTTCCCCTTGGCCGAACAGCTCAAACGCGATGGCGTGGGCATCGTTTCGGTGATCTACGATCTGATCCCGCTGACCCATCCGCAGTTTTGCGACGCGGGCCTGGTCAAGGTGTTCAACGACTGGTTCGACTGGATCGCACGCACGGCGGACGGCTATGTCGCGATCTCGACCACCATCCGCGATCAGGTGCGCCAGGAGATGGTGCGCCGGATCGGCACGCAACAGGTCCAGCAACGCTGGTTCGACTATTTCCACCTCGGTTCCGAGTTGGACCTGAGCGATGCCGCCTCGGAAATCGATCGCAACCTTCTGCACATGTTCAAGAGCCCGGAGCCGGTGTTCCTGATGGTCAGCACCATCGAGCCGCGCAAGAACCACGCCTATCTGCTCGATGCCTTCGAACGGGCCTGGGCTGCTGGCTCCAAGGCACGGTTGTGCATCGCCGGGAAAATCGGCTGGAAGTGCGAGGCACTCATCGAGCGGATCCGCCAGCACCCGCAACTGAACCGCCGCTTGTTCATGTTCAACACGCTCTCGGACAAAAGCCTCGAGCACGCCTACTCCCACGCCACGGCGCTGGTGTTCCCGTCGCATGTCGAAGGCTTCGGCCTGCCGCTGGTGGAAGCCATGCAACGCGGGCTGCCGGCGATGGCCAGCGACATCCCGGTGTTCCGCGAAATCGGCGGCGATTACATGGCGTACTTCGCTCTGGACAACCCGCAGAGCCTCACTAATCTGGTGATCGGACTGGAACAGTCCGGGGTGTTTCCGGCGACCATGAACCTGGATCAATGGCGCTGGCTGAGCTGGCGCGAAGCCAGCGCGCAATTGGTCCAGCGCATCGAGCGCAACCTGAACCGCTCACTGCCCGCGCCCGAGAGTCAGCATGCGCATTGCTCTTAACGCGCGGATTCTTCAGGCGCCACGCACCGGCATCGGCCATTACGTCGCCGAACTGGTGCGCGCCTTGCGCAGCAGCACCGATGTCGAGGTGGCGCTGTTTCACGGCTGGGGCTGGAGCTCGGCCCTGCCGGAGGCAGCCATGCCCGGTTACTCACGGCTGACGCCGCTGCTGCGGCAGATCCCCGGCGCCTATCAGGCACGGCGCTGGCTGGAACAGAAACGCTTCGATCAGGGCCGCACGCAAGACCTCGACCTGTATCACGAACCGAGCCTGTGGCCGCTGGCCTTCAATGGCCCGACCGTGATCACCCTGCACGATCTGACACATCTGCATTTCCCCGACACCCAACCGGCGGCGCGCCTCAAGGAAATCGAACGGCGCCTGACCGCTGGCGTGCAACAGGCGCAGCGGATTCTGACCGACTCGCAAGCGATTGCCGACGAGGCCCAGGCCTATTTCGGCCTGCCCGCCGAGCGTTTTGTGGTGGCGCCACTGGGTGTGGCCGAGCGTTTTCACCCACGGGAACCGCACACCATCGAGACCGTGCTCAAGGCGCACGCCGTGGCCCCGCGCGAGTATTTCCTGTGCGTCGGCACCCTGGAGCCGCGCAAGAACCTGAGCCTGGCCCTGCGGGCCCATGCCTTGCTGCCAGAGGCCGTGCGCCAGCGCTTTCCACTGCTGATCGTCGGCATGGCCGGCTGGCAACAGACGCAGTTCAGTGACGAACTGCGTCAGGCCTTGGCGTCAGGGCACGTGTGCCTGCTCGGCTATCTGCCCGATGAACAGGTGGCGCAGCTGCTGGCCGGCGCCCGCGCACTGGTGTTTCCGTCGCTGTACGAAGGCTTCGGCCTGCCAGTACTGGAAGCCATGGCCAGCGGCACTCCGGTGATCCTCACCGGCTCTTCAGCCATGCCGGAAGTCGCCGGCCCGGCGGGCAACTACATTGAACCTGACGATGCACACGGCTTGCGCGATGCGCTCAATCGCCTGATCGACGATCAAGCGCACTGGCAGGCCTGCCGAGAAGCCGGATTGCACCGGACGCGGCTTTTTTCCTGGGAACGTTGCGCACAGGCCACGGCCGGTGCCTACCGCCAGGCCATGGGAGGCTGAATGCGAGTTCTTCATTTTTTCAAAACCTACCTGCCTGACTCGGTCGGCGGTATCGAGCAGGTGATCTTCCAACTGTGCGAGAGCGGCGCGCATCACGGCATCGACGGCCAGGTCCTGACCCTCAGCGCCGACCCGACGCCACCCGTGGTGCAACTGGGCCAGCACGAAGTGCACCGCGCCAGACTCGACATTCAGTTCGCCTCCACCGGGTTCTCCTGGAGTGTGTTCAAACAGTTTCGCGAGCTGGCCGCCGAAGCCGATGTGGTCAACTACCACTTCCCCTGGCCGTTCATGGACCTGGTGCATTTCGCCAGCGGCATGAATAAACCGAGCGTGGTCACCTACCACTCGGACATCATTCGCCAGAAGCATCTGCTCAAACTCTACCGGCCGCTGATGAACCGCTTCCTCGCCAGCGCCGACCGAATTGTCGCGGCCTCGCCGAACTACCTGCACACCAGCGACGTGTTGCAGCAGTTCCAGGACAAGACCCGGGTGATTCCATACGGCTTGAACAAGGCCGGTTATCCACAGGCCGACAGTGAACGCATGAACCGCTGGCGCCAGCAGCTTGGGGATAAGTTTTTTCTGTTCGTCGGGGTCATGCGTTACTACAAGGGCCTGCACATCCTGCTCGACGCCTTGAAGGACGTGGACTACCCGGTGGTGATCGTCGGCGCCGGCCCGCTGGAGCTGGAACTGCACGCCCAGGCCGCTGCGCTGGGCCTGCGCAATATCCACTTCCTCGGGCGCCTGGGCGATGAAGACAAGGTCGCCCTGCTGCAACTGAGCTACGCCATTGTGTTCCCTTCGCACCTGCGTTCCGAAGCATTCGGCATCTCGCTGCTCGAAGGCGCGATGTACGGCAAGCCGATGATCTCCAGCGAAATCGGCACCGGCACCAGTTACATCAATATCCACAACGAAACCGGGCTGGTGGTTCCACCGAGCAATCCATTGGCGTTTCGCGAGGCGATGCGCACCCTGTGGGACAACCCGGAGCGTGCGGCGGCCATGGGGGTGAAGGCCGAGGTGCGTTACCGGCAGTTGTTCACCGCCGATGAAATGGGCCGCAAGTGGACCGAGTTGTATCAGGAACTGCTGGAAGAGAAAGACCTGTCCTACGCCTGATGATTGACCGGTGAATGCCCCTGTTGGAGCGAGCCTGCTCGCGAAAGCGTCCTTTCAGATATCAATGGCGACTGACAGATTGCATTCGCGAGCAGGCTCGCTCCAACAGGGGTATTGGGTGAAAGGAAGATCGGGTTACAAATCCAGCACCAGCAGTTGTTCGCTCTGCGCCGGCACCGCACAGCAAATCAGCACCTGCCCCTCTTCCGGCATATCGGCCGGAGCCTGTGGATAATTCACCGCGCCACTGATCAGACGTGTCTTGCAGGTGCCGCACGAACCACCCCGGCAACTGAACTCGGGTCGCAGCCCACGGCTTTCCGCCAGCTCCAGCAGACTGCCGCCGTCCGGCTGCCAGCGCGCCTCTTTGGCAGAACGTTCGAACATCACCGGTACTGGCGTAATGGCGGCCGGTGGCTGCTCGATGACAACCGCATCCGGGTCCGGCTGGCGCTTGAGTGTCGAGGGACCGAAGGTTTCGGCATGGATCCGCGCATCGCGAATGTCCAGGTCGCGCAGGCTGTCGTACAGGCCTTGGGTGAAACCGCCGGGGCCACAGACGACAAAATCGATCTGGTCATAATCCTCGACCTCCAGCAGATCGCGCAGCAGGGCCCCATCGATGCGCCCGTGCCGGTCGAAATCCTCACCCTCTTGCACATCGGCTTCGGGCTGGCTGAGCAAGCGCATCACCCGTACCGCATCACCCGCGTTTTCCAGCAGACGATCAAGTTCCTGGCGAAACGGCTGATCGGCGAGGCTGCGCGAACTTTGCAGCAACCATGTCGGCCGAATCCGCCGGGTGCGCAGGCCTTGATACACCACCTCGCGCAGCATCGACAGCAACGGCGTGATCCCGACACCCGCCGCCAGCAGCACCAGCGGCCGTTGTTCCAGCGGCGCAACCGTGAAATGCCCCTGTGGCGCCCGTGCCTCCAGCACATCGCCGACGCGGATCTGCTGATGCAAATGCGTTGAAACCAGGCCCTCGCGCTTCACGCTGATGCGCAAGAAATCATCCGATGGCGCACTCGACAGGCTGTACGTGCGGATATGTGTTTCACCGCCCAGATTGAAACGCAGCGGTAGATGCTGTCCGGCCTGAAACACCGGCATGCCCGCGCCATCGTCCGGTTGCAGATAGATCGAGCGAATATGCTGGCTCTCCCGCTCGATGCGGGTCACCAGCAATGGCCGCCAGCTGTCGCCCAGAGCCCTGGCCTGCAGACGTGCATCGGTCTGGGCCCAGGTGCCGGTCAGCAGGCTGGTCGGCGACATGCCGTCGAAGCGCCAGCGCAAGGCCAGTGCCGCCGGACGCCGCACCAGTTTCTCTACCTCGAACGTCCACAAGCGCTCGGCACCTTGAAACGCTTCGATCTGTGGCCCGTCAAGGATGATGTCGGTACGCCCGCTCAGTTGCAGCACATCGCCTGTGGAAAAGTCGATGAACAGCAGACCCGCACGCGGGTTAAGCAGCAGGTTGCCGAGGGTATTGAAGTGCAGGTTGCCGGCAAAATCGGGGATGGTCAGGCGATTGCCCTCGACCCGGACGAAACCGGCCTGCCCGCCACGATGGGAAACGTCCACCGCGCGTTGCCCGTCGACGTCGACGTAGCTGGCGACAAAGAAGGTGTCAGCGCTTTCGATCATGGCCCTGGCCGCGTCATCGAGACTGTCGCGATGCTGCGCTGGCCGTGTCTGCGGATCGGTCAGCGGCACGCGCTGGAACTGGCGCAGTTGAATGTACTGCGGACAGTTGCCGAACGACTGATCCACCATCACCGTAAAACCGCCGGCGTCGAGACCGCCCACATGGCCGTTGAGGCGGTTGCGCCGCCGGGTGTGCAGCTCGATGCCCAGTAAACCGATGGCCGCGCCGTCGTGTAACTGCGCCGGATCATCGCCCGCAGGCAGACTGGACAATTGCAGGCGCTGCGGATCGGGCGAACCGGCGAACCCCGGTGCCCCTTCGAGCACGCTGGCCCATGGACGCCCCTCGGCATCGACCGCGCCGTACAGCATGAACGGCAATTGCGCATAAAACGCGCGGTGCTGATCCGGCATCCAGTCGCGAATCACCTTGCGACCAAAAGCTTCCATACGCTCGGCAACGCCGACATGGGCTTGCAATTGCTGCTCGCCAGCGTGCCACGGTGAACGTTCCATCACGCCTCTCCCCGCGCCGCTGGCGCAATAGGGTGGTCCGGTCAAACCAGGCCGAGCCTTCAGGCAGTCTTTTGCAGACCGGCGACGGTACGCGGCATGCCGACAAAACCGCGCAAGGCTTCGACCCGCGCCAGCCAGGCACGGACGTTGGCGTAGTCGTCCAGCGACACGTTGCCTTCCGGCGCATGGGCGATGTAGCTGTAGGCGGAAACGTCGGCGATGGTCGGCTCGCTGCCAGCCAGATACGAGGTCTTGCCCAGTTCCAGTTCCATCACCTTGAGCAGGTTGTGGGCACGGGTGATGAGTTCGTCAGCGTTCAGTTGCGCACCGAACACGGTGACCAGGCGTGCTGCGGCCGGCCCAAAGGCAATCGGCCCCGCTGCCACCGACAACCAGCGTTGCACCCGCGCAGCGCCCAGCGGATCGGTCGGCAGCCAGCGGCCATTGCCATACTTGAGCGCCAGATACACCAGAATCGCATTGGAGTCAGCCAACACCACACCGCCATCATCGATCGCCGGCACCTGACCAAAACTGTTGATCGCCAGAAACGGCGCTTGCTTGTGTTCGCCCTTGGCCAGATCGACCAGAATCAGTTCGGTCGGCAGTTGCAGCAGGGACAACATCAGCTCCACCCGATGGGCGTGGCCGGAACGCGGGAAGTTGTAGAGTTTGATCGCTTGCATGGTCGACTCCGCTGGAGGTGGCGCCGCTTCGGGATGGCAGCACCGTTGGACGCCATCTTCCACTCATCCTCAAAGCAACAGAATTACCAGCAATCGCAATCGATTATTTCACTGGATGAAATAACGCGGCGTTCTGCAACGCTGGGTGCTCGCGCAGCACCTTCACCGCATAGTCGACAAAACTGCGCACCCGAGCCGGCGCCTTGCGCCCGCCCTGATACACCACGTGGATCGGCAGCGGCGGCAGTTCGAAGTCGGCGAGGACAATTTCCAGTTCGCCCGAGGCCACCTTGCCGGCCACCTGATAAGACAGCACCCGGGTCAGTCCCAACCCCAGGCAGGCCGCCGCAATCGCCGCCTGATTGGCGGTAACCACCAGCCTCGGTTCGGGCCGCACACCGATGGCCTCACCCTCATCGAGAAACGGCCAACTGCGCAACTGGCCGATGGATGAGGTCGCCACCACCGGCGCACTGGCCAGGGCCTGCGGATGGGTCGGCCGACCGTGAGTGGCGAAATACCCCGGCGCACCGCAGATTACCCGCCGCACTTCGCCGACGCGGATCGCGTGCTGATTGCTGTCCGGCAACTCACCGATGCGCACCGCGACATCGATGCCCTCCTCGACCATGCTCACCACCCGATCGACCAGCAACGCATTGATCGAAACGTCCGGGTATTGCGTCAGATAACTCGCCATCACTGGCGTGACAAACAGCTCGCCGAACAGCACCGGCGCAGTCACCGTCAATTGCCCACGAGGCTGAGTGTGGCTGCCTGCGGCGGAGTCTTCCGCTTCCTGCACCTCGGCGAGAATTCTCCGACAGTCTTCCAGGTAACGCTGGCCGGCCTCGCTCAGGTGCACGCAGCGCGTGGTACGGATCAGCAATTGTGTACCAATGCGCTGCTCCAGCGCCGCCACCGCGCGGGTGACGCTGGCGGCCGACAACCCCAGACGCCGCGCCGCAACGGCAAAGCCCTGCTCTTGAGCGACGACAGCGAAGACCTGCATTTCCTGGAAGCGATCCATGGTGTCCCCGAAGTGGATAAAAACTCGCGGCAATGGCTAATGCCGATCAGTTAAGCGAACTCAATGCTCAAAGCAACGAAGATCAATGGTGGGAGCGGGC
>NZ_NQYG01000025.1:68710-74099 GCF_002878485.1 Pseudomonas sp. AD21 | reverse complement strand
TGTCCACCATGTCTCCGAACACCTGTCCACCATGTGTCCGGTACATACACTCCCACTGGGAGAGGGGACTGATTGGGGGATATTGGAGATGTCCGCCGACGTGAACCTGCTTTACCGAATCCATAATCGACTCGGTCGTTCAGGTCGATGTAAAACGCCAGACACCTCGGTCGGCCCCCTCTCCCTCCGGGAGTGAGGGCTGGGGTGAGGGGCTCTGGATCTGACCGCAGACTCTGAATCCAAACCCCACCCGACAACTGACCTAAAGCCCCACCCGTTAACGCCGATAACCCGGCATCAATAGTTTCTGGCGATTTCCACCCTCGCCCACCACCTTTTTCCACAGAAGGTTCATATGTCTTCCACCAAAGCCCGCGCAGATTCACTTTCGCTTCTGCTGTTTACCTTGCGCAGCGGCAAGCTGATGGCGATCAACCTGCTGAAAGTCAGTGAAATCATCCCCTGCCCGCCGCTGACCAAGCTGCCGGAGTCGCACCCGCACGTCAAAGGCATCGCCACATTGCGCGGCGCCTCCTTGTCTGTCATCGACCTCAGCCGCGCCATCGGTGAACGTCCGCTGGAAGACCCGAACGGCGGCTGCCTGATCGTTACCGACGTCAGCCGTTCCAAGCAGGGTCTGCACGTCCAGGCGGTAAGCAAAATCGTCCATTGCCTGACCACCGACATCAAACCGCCGCCGTTCGGTTCCGGCGGCTCGCGCGCCTACATCACTGGCGTGACCTCCGTCGACGGCACGCTGGTGCAAGTGCTCGACATCGAAAAAGTCATCCACAGCATCGCCCCGGCACAGATCGAAATGGCCCCGACCGACCTGACCATGGAAGACGCTGACGTCCTCGGCAACGCGCGGATTCTGGTGGTCGACGACAGCCAGGTGGCGCTGCAGCAATCGGTACATACCCTGCGCAACCTCGGCCTGCAATGCCACACAGCGCGCAGTGCCAAGGAAGCCATCGATTGCCTGCTCGATCTGCAAGGCACCGCACAACAGATCAACCTGATCGTCTCCGACATCGAAATGTCCGAGATGGACGGCTACGCCTTCACCCGCACCCTGCGCGAGACGCCGGATTTCTCCCACCTCTACGTATTGCTGCACACCTCGCTCGACAGCGCGATGAACAGCGAGAAGGCACGTCTGGCCGGAGCGAACGCGGTGCTGACCAAGTTTTCTTCGCCAGAGTTGACCCAGCGCCTGATCGAAGCGGCAAAGCACGTCGCCGCGCAAGGGCACTGAGTCTTGGTCGAGGCGTATTGTTTTTTGATGCGGCGCGACCTCAACAAGGACGTGCCGCTCGCTCCTTTGCCGCAAGGTATCGAACTGTCTGTCTACCGCGCCGAACTGGCGCCAGCGGTGCATCGACTGATGCAAATCGGTTTCCGTGAAGGTGGCGGTCGGGTGCCGGCACTGGAAGACTGGCAGCAGCGGTTTGAAAACGATCCCGAATACGATCCGACGTTGTGTTTCATCGCCTGCGATGCCGAGGGCGTGGTCGGCGTGGCGCAATGCTGGACCAGCTCCTATATCAAGAATCTGGTGGTGCATCCGCGCGCTCAGGGTATGGGATTGGGCCGCGCGCTGCTGCTGAATGCATTCAAGGTGTTTAAGCAACGGCGTGAAGGTTTTGTCGATTTGAAGGTACTGGAAGACAACCGGCGGGCGCAGCGGTTGTATGAAAGTGCCGGGATGTATGTGGTGCGCCGGGAGTTGGTACCGGAACTGTAAGATCAAAAGATCGCAGCCTTCGGCAGCGCCTACAGAGGATCACAGGTAGGAGCTGCCGAAGGCTGCGATCTTTTGACTTTAAACCAGGCAACCAAAAACCCTTGGCAGACTCCAACCTTGGCCACCCACGACCAAGGATGCCCAACATGAAAGCCCTCACCGCAAGCCTGCTCTGCCTCACCGCCCTCTCCTCTCAGGCTCACGCCTCCAGCCCCGACGCCTGGGCCGCTTATGACAAAAGCGTACTCGCCAGTTGCACCAAAGCCAGTGGCCTGAAAAACGCCAGACCGGTCGGCACCCCCGCACAATTCGATGACCGCGTCGGCTACACCGCCGTGTTGCTGCAAGGCCAATACCCGCAAAAACACATGAAAGGCCAACAGGGCACCGAGCTGTGCCTGTACAACAAACAGTCCAAAACCGCCTTCGTCACCGAGTGGGACTCGATCCGGCCGACCGGTAAAACCCAGTGACTGGCGCGCAACTTGCTTCGATCCGGGCCTGTGCGGTGGTTTTCCGCCACCGTCTCACACCCTGATTGAAGACAGATCGCTCAATGAATACGACGTTTTCCTGCGTAGGCTGCGGCAAATGCTGCACCGATCATCATGTCCCGCTGACCTTGGCCGAAGCCCGTATGTGGGCGGCGGATGGCGGCCAGGTGATCGTGCTGGTCGAGGCCTTTCTCGGCAATGGCCTGGGCTTACCGGCGCAACAGCGTGAACATGCCGAACGCCGTTCGGTGGTGGTGCGCAGCGGCGCGACCGCTGCGCACGTGGCAATCACCTTCGCCGCCTACAACGTCGGTCCCTGCCGGAATCTTGACGAAGACAAGCTGTGCCGGATCTATGAACGGCGACCGTTGGTGTGCCGCATTTATCCGGCAGAAATCAATCCGCATATCCCGCTCAACCCTGCTGCCAAGGATTGCCCGCCAGAGTCTTGGGAACAGGGGCCGGTGTTGATTGCCGGTGGTGAGTTGGTGGATCAGGAACTGGTTGAGTTGATTCAACGCTCACGGCAAGCGGATCGGGATGACATCGGCATCAAGGACGCGATTTGCGCGATGCTCGGGATTCGCACCACAGCGCTCAAGGGTGACGGGTTTACTGCGTACTTGCCGAATATGAGCGCTTTTGCTTCGGTGATTGATCAGGTCACCGCGCAACCGCTGACAACTGTGCCGAGTGAGTGGGTGTTTCATTTGTCCGGGGATGATGTTGCCGGGGAAGTGTTGGCGGCCGGGGCGCAGGTGGTGACTGAACCGGCGCAGACGTATGCGTTTATCTCGCTGCGGGCGGCTTGATCCAAACTCTCGAGGTGGCTGAAGGCCCTTTTGCGAGCAGGCAGCATCAATCTCGAGTGGCGGCCACCGCCAGACACTCAAGCTCGACTTTCGCTCCCGGCACTATCAATTGCTTGCCAGCGAACGTCGTACGCGCAGGTAACCGGTCGCTCGGGAAATACCGGCGATATTCCGCATTCATCCCGGCGAAATCCTTGACGTCGGTAAGGATCACGGTGCACTTGGCGACATGGGATAGGGACGATCCACTGCGGTCCAGCGCGCCGCGCAGATTTTCCAGCACCTGAACCATCTGCGGACCAATCCCGCCTTTTACCAACTCTCCTTTGACATCAAGCCCGAGCACACCGGACAAATAGATCGTCTCGCCGACCCTGACCGAATCGGAAAACGGCAACCTTTCATCATTGGCTTGATAGCGCAAAGAGTCATCAACGGCCGGCGGCAGATAGCGTTCGGTGATCGCCTGATACTGGCCGTTCTGCTTCAAACGCTCGAGGGCCGCATTGAGCTCATCACGCAGTTTGCTGTCGGTTTTGCGCAGCGCCATGGCCACGCCCGTGCCCAGCATCGGGTCCTCGAGCGCCGGCCCCGCAAAACCGAAGGCTTCACCCTGAGGCAGGCTCAGCAAGGCGTGAGTGATTTCGATGGAATCCTGCAAAGTCGCATCGATCTCACCGCTCTGCAGGCTGGCAATCAGTTGGTCATTGAACTGAAAGCTACGAATCGTCACCCCCGATTCCGCCCACCGCGCCTTGGCGAATGCTTCGCGACTGGTGCCAGCCAATACGCCAACCCGCTTACCTTTGAGGGACTGAACATCAGGTTGCAGGTTTGCCCCCTTGCGCGCCACCAATTGGCCGCTCAACGGATAAAGATTGTCGGTGAAATCGATGCGTTCCCGCCGCGCCGGGGTGGCCGTCATCGGCATGATCACGTCGAAACGCTTGGCCTCAAGCGCCTCGACATTGGTCGCGTATTCCTGATCGACCCAGACACAACGCTTTTGCAATTCGGTGCACAGTGCGTTGCCCAGCTCGATGTTCAGACCGACCAGTTCACCTTTATCGTCGCGACTTTCAAAGGGAGGAACCAGTGGTTCAACGCCAAACCGCAGCGTCGGCTCGACCGCCGACGACACGCAACCGGTGGTCAGAGCTAATAGCGACAACGTGGACAGGATTTTTGCCAGAGACATGGAAGCGACCTTCATCAAAGCGTTCACGGGACATGAATCTTTGACTAAAGGCCACTTGGATTCCCAGAGGATGAATCAGCTATCTCTGTGGGAATAATCTTCATCTTGCTGCGACTACTTCAAAACAGATCAGCGCTTGCCCATCGAACGACGGGTGCCCGGCGGCGCCATGCCTGGGGTCTTGGTGTGACCGTTCTTGGCGCCGTTCTTGTACCACGGCTGGTTTGAGCCTTTGGCAGAGGCCAGCTCGCCCGGCTTGAACGGAAACTTGAACGCCGGGATATCGGCTTTGGTATCGCTGGTGTCGGCCAGTTCAGCCGGGATATCGCTCACAGCGTCGTCAACCGGCGGCAGGGTCGGGGAAGTCATAAAAGCTCCGGAAAGCAAAAAGTCGGGCCCGATCAGTGAGCCGCGATGGCGCGCAGTATACCTGTGCGCCATCGCTCGGCACCTGAAGATTTGCAGCGCACGCCGAACGGTTTACAGGTAACTGATGATAACGATGCCTTTGTCGGTCGAGGTCTTCAGCGCTTCATAACGTACGGAAATCGGCAGCGCCTGATGACTGCAAGCGTTGCGCTCAGTGTCGACATCGACTTTCACGCCGGGCTTGATTTCGATCTGGCGAGACTCACGAGACGCAAACGCCCCGACCGGTCCGACCTGACAGCCCGAATCAACGATTTGCCCGGTAAAGCGGATCTCGCCGGATTGACTGGCAGGCGCTGCAAACGTAGTGAGTGGAAGCAAGAGAAGCACATACGGCAGAGCGGTTTTCAGCTTCATATCAAGACACTCCCGAAGTGGACGGCCCAGAGAGATTTGGGCCGTGCGCGGCCTGAGCCATACAAGCTGTATCCGCTCATAGAGGCGGATCTTTAAGAGATTAGTTGTAGTGTTTGGGCGAGGTACGCCGACGTGCGATACCGTGTTGAACTCAGGCTTTGAACAGCACACAAATCGGCCCCCTCTCCCTCGGGAGAGGGCTGGGGTGAGGGGAAAATCCACCACAAATCCAAAGCCGACCACGCCCCGCTCTTCACCACTCAATAGGCCGAGTGCAGCTCGCCTGCTCTTGATCTTGATCTACGGGCGACGTCGGAAGGCTGAGTGGAGGGATTGATCCGGGCGTGGGAGC
>NZ_NQYG01000025.1:62020-68631 GCF_002878485.1 Pseudomonas sp. AD21 | reverse complement strand
CAATCCCGGAGCGAAGGAACCCCGAGCCCCAGCGAGCGGGCCGCACGCAGGAGCAAGCGTTTTTTTGCTTACTTTTTTTAGGCGTTTGTAAAAAAAGTGAGTCGCCGTCAGGGCGAAACCCTAAGCTGCCGTTACCGCAGCAACGGATATGTAGCCAGCGAAACTGACAGCGCCGACAGCTAGCCGTCACCCTACTGACCCGCAGACAGGTTTATAAAGACAACAACCCTGCCCAAACTCCGTCCGGCGCCCACCCCGCATGCGAATCCAAAAGAACAAAGCCCTGCTCGCCACCCTATTGATCGTCCTCGCAGGCGCAGGTCTGTGGTACACCCTGAAACCCGCCCCCACAAAACTCGCCACCCCCACCGCCATCCCAGTGCGAGTCATAGCGGTCAGCGAAAAAGACGTCCCCCGCTACACCAGCGGCATCGGCTCCGTCCTCTCATTACACAGCGTCGTAGTACGCCCCCAGATCGACGGCATCCTCACCAAAATCCTCGTCAAAGAAGGCCAACTCGTCAAAGCCGGCGACCTGCTGGCCACCATCGACGACCGCTCCATCCGCGCCAGCCTCGACCAGACACGCGCCCAACTGGGCGAAAGCCAGGCGCAACTGCAAGTCGCCCTGGTCAACCTCAAACGCTACAAACTGCTCACAGTCGACGACGGCATCTCGAAACAGACCTACGACCAACAACAAGCCCTGGTCAACCAACTCAAAGCCACCGCCCAAGGCAACCAGGCTTCGATTGATGCGGCACAAGTACAACTTTCCTACACACAGATCCGCTCCCCGGTCACCGGCCGCGTCGGTATTCGCACAGTCGACGAAGGCAACTTCCTGCGCATGACCGACACCGCCGGCCTGTTCACCGTCACCCAGATCGACCCGATCGCCGTCGAGTTTTCCCTGCCCCAGCAAATGCTGCCGACCCTGCAAGGCCTGATCAACGATCCGCAACGCGCCCAGGTCAAGGCCTACATCGGCGCCGACACCGACGGCGAAACCGGCAACCTGCTCGGCGAAGGTCACCTGACCTTGATCGACAACCAGATCAACGCCAACACCGGCACCATCCGCGCCAAAGCCGAATTCGACAACGGCAGCCAGAAGCTCTGGCCCGGCCTGTTGGTCACGGTAAAAATTCAGACGGCGCTGGACAAGGATGCGCTGGTTGTACCGCCCACCGTCGTACAACGCGGTCTCGACCAACACTTCGTTTACCGGGTGAACGGCGACAAGGTCGAAGCGGTGCAGGTGCAGATGGTTTATCAGGGCAGCGACCAGGACATCATCAAAGGCGTGAAGGCCGGTGACGTACTGGTGACCGATGGCCAGTCGCGGCTCAAACCCGGTTCCACCGTGCAGGTCATGAGCGAGCCGGCGCAGGTGGTGCAAGCGGAGCCGAAACCATGAAGGCGCACAAAGGCGTCTCCACGTGGTGCATCGATCACCCGGTCGCCACAATCCTGCTGACCATCGCGCTGGTGCTGGTCGGCGCAATTGCCTTCCCGCGCTTGCCGATTGCCCCACTGCCGGAAGCGGAATTTCCGACGATTCAGGTGTCCACGCAGTTGCCCGGCGCCAGCCCCGACACCATGGCTTCATCCGTGGCCACGCCGCTGGAGGTGCAATTCAGCGCCATCCCCGGCATGACCCAGATGACGTCGAGCAGCGCACTGGGCTCAAGCCTGCTGACCCTGCAATTCACCCTCGATAAAAGCATCGACACTGCTGCGCAAGAAGTCCAAGCGGCGATCAACACCGCCGCCGGCAAGCTGCCCAAGGACATGCCGACGCTGCCAACGTGGAAGAAGGTCAACCCGGCCGACAGCCCGGTGCTGATCCTCAGCGTCAGCTCGACGCAAATGCCTGGCACCGAACTCAGCGACCTCGTGGAAACCCTGCTCTCGCGTCAGATCAGTCAGATCGACGGCGTAGGCCAAATCAACATTACCGGTCAGCAACGTCCGGCGATTCGCGTGCAAGCCTCGGCGGACAAACTCGCGGCGATCGGCCTGACCCTCGCCGACATCCGACTGGCGATTCAGCAGACCAGCCTCAACCTGGCCAAAGGTGCGCTGTACGGCGAATCGAGCATTTCGACGCTGTCGACCAACGACCAGTTGTTCCACCCCGAGGACTACAGCCAACTCATCGTTTCCTACAAGGATGGTGCGCCGGTTCACCTGCGTGATGTCGCCAAAGTCGTCAACGGTTCGGAAGATGCCTACGTGCAAGCGTGGGCCGGTGATCAACCCGGTGTGAATTTGGTGATCTCGCGCCAGCCCGGCGCCAACATTGTCGAAACCGTCGACCGCATTCAAGCCGCCCTGCCCGGCCTCGAAGCGATGTTGCCGGCCTCGGTACAAGTGAAAACCCTGATCGACCGTACCCAGACCATTCGTGCCTCGCTGCATGAAGTCGAGATCACCCTGTTGATTGCAATCATGCTGGTGGTCGCGGTGATGGCGCTGTTCCTGCGTCAGTTGTCGGCGACCCTGATTGTCTCGGCCGTACTCGGCGTATCGCTGATCGCCAGTTTCGCGCTGATGTATATCCTCGGTTTCAGCCTCAACAACCTGACGTTGGTGGCGATCGTCGTCGCGGTCGGCTTCGTCGTCGACGATGCGATCGTGGTGGTGGAAAACATCCACCGGCATCTGGAGGCCGGTGACGACATGCGCGAAGCGGCCATCAAGGGTGCCGGCGAGATTGGTTTCACTGTGGTCTCGATCAGTTTCTCGCTGGTGGCGGCGTTTATTCCGCTGCTGTTCATGGGCGGCGTGGTTGGGCGACTGTTCAAGGAATTCGCCCTGACCGCGACCTCGACCATCATGATTTCCGTGGTGGTCTCGCTGACCCTGGCGCCGACGCTGGCGGCGCTGTTCATGCGCAAACCGGTGCATCACGCCCACGACAAACCGGGTTTCAGCGAACGCTTGCTCGGCTGGTACGAGAAAGGCCTGCGCCGCGCCCTCGCCCATCAGAAATTGATGATCGGCGTATTCGGTTTATCACTGGCAATGGCCATCGGTGGTTACATCTTTATCCCCAAAGGTTTCTTCCCGGTGCAGGACACCGGTTTTGTCCTCGGCACCACCGAAGCCGCTGCGGATATCTCCTACGGCGACATGGTGAAAAAGCACCTGGCGATGGCCGAAATCGTCGCCGCCGACCCGGCCGTGCAGGCGTTTTCCCACTCGGTGGGCGTGTCGGGCAGTAACCAGACCATCGCCAACGGGCGCTTCTGGATCGCCCTGAAAAAACGTGGTGACCGTGACGTCTCGGCCAGCCAGTTCATCGATCGGATTCGTCCGCAACTGATGAAAGTCCCGGGCATCGTGCTGTACCTGCGCGCAGGGCAAGACATCAACCTCAGCTCCGGGCCGAGCCGCGCGCAGTACCAATACGTGCTCAAGAGCAACGACGGTGCGACCCTCGCCACCTGGACCCAGCGCCTCACGGAAAAACTGCGCAGCAACCCGGCGTTCCGCGACATTTCCAACGACCTGCAACTGGGCGGCAGCATCACCCACATCAGCATCGACCGCAGCGCCGCCGCACGTTTCGGCCTCACCGCAAGCGCTGTCGACGAGGCGCTGTACGACGCCTTCGGTCAGCGCCAGATCAACGAGTTCCAGACCCAGGTCAACCAGTACAACGTGATTCTGGAACTGGACACCAAACAGCGCGGCAAGGCCGAAAGCCTCAACTATTTCTACCTGCGCTCGCCACTGAGTGGCGAGATGGTGCCGCTGTCGGCGCTGGCAAAATTTGATGCGCCGACCATCGGCCCACTGTCGATTGCCCACGACGGCATGTTCCCGGCGGCCAACCTGTCGTTCAACCTCGCTCCCGGCGTGGCGTTGGGTGACGCAGTGATCCTGCTCAATCAGGCCAAGGCCGAGATCGGCATGCCGACCGCGATCAGCGGCAACTTCCAGGGCGCGGCGCAGGCATTCCAGAGTTCGCTGGCCAGCCAGCCGTGGCTGATTCTCGCAGCGCTGGTGGCGGTGTACATCATTCTCGGCGTGCTTTATGAGAGTTTCGTGCATCCGCTGACGATCATTTCCACGCTGCCGGCGGCAGGTTTGGGCGCGGTGATCATGCTGTGGATCTGCGGCCAGGACTTTTCGATCATGGCGCTAATCGGGCTGGTGCTGCTGATCGGTATCGTCAAGAAGAACGGCATCCTGATGATCGACTTCGCCCTCGAAGCGCAGCGCCATCGTGGACTGCCGCCGCAGGATGCGATTTACGAGGCGTGCATCACGCGGTTCCGGCCGATCATCATGACCACCCTCGCCGCCCTGCTTGGCGCCCTGCCGCTGATGCTCGGTTATGGCACTGGCGCCGAACTGCGCCAGCCGCTGGGGATCGCGGTGGTGGGCGGTTTGCTGGTCAGCCAGATGCTGACGCTGTTTACCACTCCGGTCATATACTTGTGGCTTTAGCGGCTGTTCCATCGGCCTAAGCCTGCGCCTTCACCAGCGCTGGCAACCACAGACTGAGGCGGGTCATGCGCGTTCTGATTATCGAAGACGAGGAAAAAACCGCAGATTATCTGCACCGCGGTCTGACGGAACAGGGTTACACCGTGGATCTGGCCCGCGACGGCGTCGAGGGCCTGCACCTGGCGCTGGAAGGCGACTACGCGGTGATCGTCCTCGACGTGATGTTGCCGGGCCTGGACGGCTTCGGTGTGCTGCGCGCGCTGCGTGCACGCAAGCAAACCCCAGTGATCATGCTCACCGCCCGCGAGCGGGTCGAAGACCGCATCAAGGGCCTGCGCGACGGCGCCGACGATTACCTCGGCAAACCGTTTTCCTTCCTCGAACTAGTCGCGCGCCTGCAAGCGCTGACCCGGCGCAGCGGCGGGCATGAACCAGTGCAGGTGAGCATCGCCGACCTGTGGATAGACTTGATCAGCCGCAAGGCGACCCGCGCCGGCACGCGACTGGACCTGACGGCGAAAGAGTTCTCGCTGCTCAGCGTGTTGGCGCGGCGCCAAGGTGAAATCCTCTCGAAAACCGCCATCGCCGAGATGGTCTGGGACATCAATTTCGACAGTGACGCGAATGTCGTCGAAGTCGCGATCAAGCGTCTGCGGGCCAAGCTCGACGGGCCGTTCGACGAGAAACTGCTGCACACCATTCGCGGCATGGGTTATGTGCTGGAGAGCCGTGGTGTCCAGTAATTCCATCGCGCTGCGCCTGAGCGGGATGTTCACGCTGGTGGCGCTGCTGGTGTTTCTGTTGATCGGCGGTGCGTTGTATCAGCAGGTCGACAAGGGCCTGGGCCTGTTGCCGGAGGCCGAACTGGACGCGCGTTACAGCGTGCTCGAATCGGCCCTCAACCGTTATGGCACACCCGAGCATTGGGTGAAGATCAACGCCAAGCTCAAGCTGCTCGGCGAGGAAGACAAGCGCATCCGTTTCTGGGTGGTCAGCGGTGATCCCGGTTACGAGTATGGCGAGCCGGACGCCCTGATCCGCACCTTCGCCAAAGGCCTGACGGGCATGCATGACCTGCAGTTGCCCGACCACCCCTATCCGCTGAAAGTGCTGCTGACCGAACTGCCGGCCAAGGATCAGCGCCCGCCGCTGCGCTTCATGATCGGCATCGACACCGAGACCTTCCACGAGACTCAGCACAACCTGCTGATCGCCTTGGTCAGCCTGGCGATTATCGGGGTGCTGATGGCGTCGGCATTGGGTTACTGGGTCGCGCGGATCGGCCTCAAGCCGCTGATCAAACTGTCCCACGAAGCCCAGCGCCTGGCGCCACCACTGCGCGCCGGACGCTTGCGCCTGTCGCCGTTGCCGCCGGAACTTGAGCAGTTTGTCGAGTCGTTCAACTCGACGCTGGAGCGGGTCGAACAGGCCTACTCGCGGCTGGAATCGTTCAATGCCGACGTGGCCCATGAACTGCGCTCGCCACTGACCAACCTGATCGGCCAGACCCAGGTCGCACTAACCCGCGGGCGCTCCGCCGAACACTACTTCGAAGTGCTGCAATCCAACCTCGAAGAGCTGGAGCGCCTGCGTTCGATCATCAACGACATGCTGTTTCTTGCCAGCGCCGACCAGGGCAGCAAGGCGACCAAACTGACCGAAACCTCGTTGGCCGATGAGGTCGCGACCACGCTGGAATACCTGGATTTCATCCTCGAAGACGCGCAAGTGCAGGTGCACGTGAGTGGTGATGCGCATGTGCGCATCGAAATCGCGCATTTGCGGCGGGCGTTGATCAATCTGCTGAGTAACGCCGTGCAGCACACCGCGCCTGGCAAAGTGATCGAGGTGCGAATCGAGGTCGAGGAACATCAGGTCAGCATCGGCGTGGCCAACCCGGGATCGCCGATTGCCAACGAGCACTTGCCGCGTCTGTTCGAGCGCTTCTATCGGGTCGATGCGTCACGCAGCAACAGCGGCAATAACCATGGCCTGGGGCTGGCGATCGTCAAGGCGATTGCGCTGATGCATGGTGGCGATGTGTTTGTGCGCAGTGATCGGGGGATGAATACCTTCGGGATTTATTTGCCGGTCTGAAAAGCCCCTCACCCTAGCCCTCTCCCGGAGGGAGAGGGGACTGACCGAGTTGT
>NZ_NQYG01000025.1:0-61931 GCF_002878485.1 Pseudomonas sp. AD21 | reverse complement strand
CCCCTCGCCCCCCTGGGGGAGAGGGCTGGGGTGAGGGGGTGACTTTTGCTTCTGCTGTAACAGTCATTTATGAAAATCACGCTGTTTCCCAACGCCCGGCAACCTTATCTTTGCCCGCACCAAACAGCACTCGCCAAGCGAGAAGGTTTTCAAGATGTCCAACAGTATGGGTATTGCCAGCGCGTTCGTTTTGTCCTCATTGATCCTGTCGCCGATGGCGATGGCTGAAGAATCGCAGTCGTTCGTAGCGCAGAATGCCGCTCGCGCTCACGCCTTCGAACAGTCTCAGGCAGAAGTGCTGGTCAAGTCGCAAGACGCCTCGCAAGCCCCTCAGGCCGCCACTTCACAGGCTCAAGCGGCCGAGAAAGACAGCTGAGTCGCGTACCGCGAAAAATTTTCCCTCGACGCGGTTGTTTGGCTCTTCCCGTTCAACCGTCGTCATTCCAGGCCGCTGCCTTTCAGCGGCCTTTTTTCGTTGTGGTCTGAAAGCCGTTTGGTTCGTCTGTAACAACAAGAAACTTCCCGCACCTCAAGACATTGAAGTGTCAGTTGACCCAAGGAGCTCCATCGCAAGTGCGTTACCCAGTCAGCTTCACCCCGCTGTTCATTGCAATTGCCGCAACGATTGCGCCCGCCGCCCATGCCGACGAAGCCGCCAGGGAAGGCTTCGTCGAAGGTTCGAGCCTCAACCTCAACGCTCGCAACTACTACATGAATCGCAACCGTCTGCAGCAGACGGACGACAACATCGAGTGGGGCCAGGGTTTTCTCGGGATCTTCCAGTCGGGTTACACCGAAGGCACGGTCGGTTTCGGCATTGATGCCCACGCCATGCTCGGGCTGAAGCTCGACGGCGGTGGCGGTACCGATGGCTCGAGCATCCTGCCGATCAGCGATGGCAACGGCAAAGCGCCGGGCTCGTTCTCGACTGCGGGCGGCACCCTGAAAATGCGTGCGTTCGACACCGAGCTGAAGGCCGGTGACCTGTTCCTCACCAACCCGGTGATTGCCGGTGGTGAAAGCCGCATGCTGCCGCAGACCTTTCGTGGCGTCAGCCTGACTAACCACAGTTTGGACGGCTGGATGTTCGAAGGTGGCCAGGCCAGTTTCACCAAGCCTTATAACCAGAGCGGTCGCCAGCGCATCGGCACTTCCTACGGCAAGCTGGCCGATGGCGACGAAAGCCGTCACTTGAACTGGACCGGGGTTTCTTGGAGCGGCGTCGAAGGCCTGACCAGCAACCTGTATGCCGCCGAGCTCAAGGACATCTGGAACCAGTACTACTACGACCTCGACTACACCTGGTCGCTGAACGATCTGGTCAGCCTCAACCCGGGCCTGCACTTCTATCACACGCAAGACACCGGCGACGCGCTGCTGGGCAACATCGACAACAACACCTACAGCCTGCATTTCACCGTCGGCATCGGCAGCCACAGCGTCACTGCCGCATACCAGCGCGTGAATGGCAACACTCCATTCGACTACATCAGCCAGGGTGACAGCGTTTACCTCGATAACTCCCAGCAGTACTCGGACTTCAACGGCCCGAACGAGCGCTCCTGGAAGCTCAAGTACGCCTATGACTTCGCCGGTCTCGGCATGCCGGGCCTGACCTCGGCGGTGTCGTACTCGCGCGGCACCGTGGACCTGACCAAGGTTGATCCGCACAGCAAAGGCTATGCTTCGTGGTACAGCGCTGACGGTCGTAACGCCAAACACTGGGAGCGCGACATCGACTTGAAATACGTAGTCCAGAGCGGCCAGGCGAAAGATCTCGCGGTACGTCTGCAGTGGGCGACCAACCGTGGTGGCAACGGTTACGGCGCGATCGATACTGACACAGATGAATACCGTGTAATTGTCGACTACCCGATCAACGTCTTCTAAGATCGGCGCGACAACACCCGTCTCAAAGTTTTTGATCTACCCTGTGGGAGCGGGCTTGCTCGCGAAAGCGCTGTATCAGTCGACATCCATGTTGAATGACACAGCGCTTTCGCGAGCAAGCCCGCTCCCACAATTGAATACCGTCACTGACTTCACGCAACTACGCTATTAAGATTCCCCCAACCGACAGCCCCCATCATGATCGCGAGCCGTACCCCACCTGTGGCGGGCAAGACCGGACGTCCCGAATTGCTGCTGATCTGCGGCAGTTCGCTGACCGTGATCGCGATTCTGTGCATCGTCACGTTTCTGCTGATCCGCGAGCACGCCAACGCTCAGGAATCGGCCACCCGCAGCGCCACCACCATCGCGCAACTGATCGACGCTGACGTCCTGCGCACCGTCGAGTTGTACGACCTGACCCTGCAAGGCCTGATCGCCGCCTCGCAGCGCGATGACTTGCGCGACGTCACTCCGCAGATCCGCCACCTGGCGCTGTTCGACCGTTCGACCACCGCGCGCTTCAAGGGCGACATCCTGCTGCTCGACAAGCATGGCGATGTGATCGCCGACTCATCGCGGGTCGAGCCCAAACCGGGCAACTTCGCCGACCGCGATTACTTCCTCGCCCACGCGTTCAACCGCGACACCGGCATGTTCATCAGCCGCCCGTTCAAGACCCGTTGCGACTGCGACGAAGCCAACCAGTGGCGCATCAGCTTCAGCCGGCGAATCTCCTCGGACACCGGCGAATTCGCCGGCGTGGCCGTGGCCTCGATGAAGCTCGACTACTTCGATCAGCTGTTCAACAGCCTCGACATCGGCAAAGACAGTACGCTGAACATCATCAACAGCGACGGCATCCTGCTGGCGCAGAAGCCGTACCTGCAAAGCGACTCCATCGGCAAGAGCTTCGGCAACCGGCCCAACGTGGTGCGGATCCTGGCGGACAAGGATGGCAATGGCAGTTTCACCAGCACCTCGAGCATGGATCAGCAGCAGCGTCTCTACACCTATTCGCGGGTCGGTAACTTGCCGCTGACGGTGATGGTCGCGCTGTCCAGCGATGAAGTGTTCGGCACCTGGCGGCGCACCGCGTTGTTGATCAGCGGTGCCACCGGCGTGCTCTGTGCCGGCCTGCTGTGGCTGACCTGGCTGCTCGCCCGTGAACTGCGTTTACGGCAACGCGCCGAACGCGAACTGGCGCAACTGGCCGCCACCGATGCGCTGACCGGGGTGGCCAACCGGCGAATGCTCGATCTGTCGCTGCGCCACGAATGGTTCCGCGCCCAGCGCTCGGGCCAGCCGCTATCAGTCATGATGATCGACGCCGACCACTTCAAGGCCTTCAACGACCGCCATGGGCATCAGGCCGGCGATCAGGCACTGCGCGAGCTGGCCAAGGTGATCAGCGCGAACGTACGGCGTCCGGCGGACTTGGTCGCCCGTTATGGTGGCGAAGAGTTTTCGGTGATCCTCGCCGAAACCGACAGCACCGGCGCACGTCAGATTGCCGAACATATCCGCCAGGCAGTCGAGCAGATGCCGAGAGTCGAGGGCGCGGATGTGGCGATGACCGTCAGTATCGGCATCAGCACCTGGACGGCGGCGGTCGAGATGTCGCTGGAGCAACTGTTGTTTGCGGCGGACAAGGCTCTGTATCAGGCCAAGGAAGGTGGGCGCAATCGGGTGGTGGTGGCTGGCTGAAGTATTGCGGTGGTTGCAATGGCCTCTTCGCGAGCAAGCCCGCTCCCACATTTTTGGAATGCGTTCTCCCTGTGGGAGCGGGCTTGCTCGCGAAGACGCCAGAACAGACAACATCAAATTCAGGGCATAAAAAAAGGCCATCCGAGGATGGCCTTCAAAAAACTAGAGAGGTTTTTTACTTACACTGCCGCAACCGGGCGCATGTAAGAGATCGGTGCAGTGCTGGCGTCTTCGAACGTCACGACTTCCCACGCATCTGTCTGCTCAATCAACTTGCGCAGCAGCTGGTTGTTCAGTGCATGACCGGACTTGAAGCCTTTGAACTCACCAATAAGGCTGTTGCCCAGCAGGTACAGGTCGCCAATCGCATCAAGGATCTTGTGCTTCACGAATTCGTCTTCGTAGCGAAGGCCGTCTTCGTTCAGTACACCATCGGAATCCACCACGATCGCGTTTTCAACGCTGCCGCCGAGTGCGAGGTTGTGCTTGCGCAGGTACTCGATGTCACTCATGAAACCGAAAGTACGGGCGCGGCTGACTTCTTTTACGAACGAAGTGCTGGAAAAATCCACGCTTGCACTTTGGGTGCGGTCCCGGAAAACCGGGTGATCGAAGTCGATCTCGAAGCTCACCTTGAACCCTTCGAAAGGGACGAAAGTGGCGCGTTTGTCGCCGTCTTCCACTGTCACTTCACGCAGGATGCGGATGAATTTCTTGGCGGCGTCCTGCTCTTCCAGGCCTGCCGATTGAATCAGGAATACGAACGGTCCAGCGCTGCCATCCATGATCGGGACTTCGGACGCGGAGAGCTCGACGTAGGCGTTATCGATGCCCAGGCCAGCCATGGCCGAGAGCAAGTGCTCTACCGTGTCCACTTTGACGTCGCCGTTGATCAGCGTCGTCGACATAGTGGTTTCACCGACGTTTTCCGCGCGGGCAGGAATCTGCACCACAGGGTCGAGGTCAGCGCGACAAAACACAATGCCAGTGTCGACAGGCGCAGGCTTGAGGGTCAGGTAGACCTTCTCCCCGGAATGCAGGCCTACACCTGTGGCACGGATAATATTTTTCAGTGTGCGTTGTTTAATCATGGCTTGGGCCGCTTCAGCGCAAATTGCGAACTGGTATCAACAAAGGCTGGCGATAATAGCAGACCGAGCCTTTGCTGAACACCAATCACCGTCATAGCCCTGATACATTCCATCAATCGGCCTGACGACGCAGGAATGCCGGGATGTCCAGGTAGTCCAGATCGTCCTGCGGATTCATCTTCGCGGCAGTCGCAGCACCGGCCTGAGCCTGGTTGCGCATGACGGTCGGACGGTCCAGGTCACGGTAGTTCACCGCCGGTGCATCCTGACGAGCAGGGGCCGGTTGTTGAACCTGAGCAGACGCCATGGAGGTGTGAACGGTGTTGTCGATGACCTTCACAGGCTTCTCGATTTTCGCGCCCAGACCAGTGGCAACCACAGTCACGTGCAGCTCGTCGCGCATGTCCGGATCGATAACGGTACCGACCTTGACCATCGCGTGCTCGGAAGCGAAGGCTTCGATGATGCTACCCACGTCGGAGTACTCACCCAGGGACAGGTCAGGACCAGCAGTGATATTCACCAGGATGCCGCGGGCACCTTGCAGGTTCACGTCTTCCAGCAACGGGTTGCGGATGGCCGCTTCAGTGGCTTCACGTGCACGGTTCGGACCGCTGGCGCAGCCAGTGCCCATCATCGCCATGCCCATTTCGCTCATCACGGTACGCACGTCGGCGAAGTCGACGTTGATCATGCCCGGACGCTTGATGATGTCGGAGATACCGCGAACGGCACCGGCCAGTACATCGTCTGCCTTGGCGAAAGCCGACAGCAGGCTGGCGTCTTTACCGAGGATGGTCAGCAGCTTCTCGTTGGGAATGGTGATCAGCGAGTCGACGCTTTCGGACAGCATGCGGATGCCTTCGTCGGCGATCTGCATACGCTTGCGACCTTCGAACGGGAACGGACGGGTCACGACCGCTACGGTCAGAATGCCCATTTCCTTGGCCACTTCGGCGATGATCGGTGCAGCACCGGTACCGGTACCACCGCCCATGCCAGTGGTAATGAACACCATGTTGGTGCCCTGCAGGACTTCGGCAATGCGCTCACGGTCTTCGAGAGCGGCCTGACGACCTACTTCAGGGTTGGCGCCAGCGCCGAGACCTTTGGTCACGCCGGTGCCCAGTTGCAGGATGGTGCGCGCGCCGATGTTTTTCAGCGCTTGAGCATCAGTGTTGGCGCAGATGAATTCAACGCCTTCGATGTTGCTCTTGACCATGTGGTTGACAGCGTTGCCGCCGCCACCGCCAACACCGATAACTTTGATTACCGGGCTTGCGGGGATGTTGTCTACGAGTTCGAACATTTTCCCTCTCCTTACATTCTCTAGTTTTTTCGCCTACTGCATTTTTGTAGCGGTGTTGCGGTAAAGCTTTAGAAGTTGCCTTGAACCCACTTCTTCAATCGGTCCAGCAACGGCGCCTGTGGCTCATCGTTGCTGTAGCTGTCGCGGCTGCCGATGCCCGAGAACGAGATCCCGTCGGACTGCTTCTGCAGGCCGTACATCAACAAGCCAACGCCAGTGGAATAAATCGGGTTGCGAACCACGTCATCCAGGCCCTTCACGCCATGCGGCACGCCCAGGCGAACCGGCATGTGGAAGATTTCTTCGGCCAGTTCAGTAGCGCCTTCCATCTTCGACGTACCGCCGGTCAGGACGATGCCTGCCGGGATCAGGTCTTCGTAGCCGCTGCGACGCAGCTCCGCCTGGATCAGGGTGAACAGTTCGTCGTAACGCGGCTCGACCACTTCGGCCAGGGCCTGACGCGACAGCTCGCGTGGTGGACGGTCGCCAACGCTTGGCACCTTGATGGTTTCGCCGGCACCGGCCAGTTTGGCCAGGGCGCAGGCGTAACGGATCTTGATTTCTTCGGCGTACTGGGTCGGGGTGCGCAACGCCATGGCGATGTCGTTGGTCACCTGATCACCGGCAATCGGGATCACCGCGGTGTGGCGGATCGCGCCTTCGGTGAAGATCGCGATGTCGGTGGTGCCGCCGCCGATGTCGACCAGGCACACGCCCAGCTCTTTTTCGTCGTCGGTCAGCACCGAGTAGGCCGAGGCCAGTTGCTCGAGAATGATGTCGTCGATTTCCAGACCGCAGCGGCGCACGCATTTTTCAATGTTCTGTGCGGCGTTGACGGCGCAGGTGACCACGTGAACCTTGGCTTCCAGACGTACGCCGGACATGCCCAGTGGCTCGCGCACGCCTTCCTGGTTATCGATCACGTAGTCCTGCGGCAGGGTGTGCAGCACGCGCTGGTCAGCCGGGATCGCCACGGCCTGGGCGGCGTCGAGTACACGCTCAAGGTCAGCCGAGCTGACTTCGCGATCACGAATCGCGACGATGCCGTGGGAGTTCAGGCTGCGGATGTGATTGCCGGCCACGCCGACGAACGCCGAGTGAATGCGGCAGCCCGCCATCAGTTGGGCTTCTTCGATCGCGCGCTGGATCGACTGCACGGTGGACTCGATGTTCACCACCACGCCCTTCTTCAGACCGCGGGACGGATGAGTACCGATACCGACGATTTCCAGCGTGCCGTCGTCCGCGACCTCGCCTACCAGCGCCACCACTTTGGAGGTGCCGATATCCAGACCGACGATCATTTTGCCGCTTTGCACGTTTGCCATGGGTCCTGCCTCTTCTTAATTCTTTGCGACAGCGGGTTTGTCTGTCGTCGGCGCTACAGGTTCCCGCCAGCCAACGGCGAGGCCGTTGGCGTAGCGCAGATCGATGCGCGCAATGTTCGTAATCTGGTCTTTAAGCGTTTTGTCATAGATGGCGATGAAGCGGCGCATCTTTTCCACCAGGTTGCCGCGTCCCAGCAGCAACTCGATGCCGGGACCGGAACTGCCGGCACCGGTGGTCAGGAACCAGCTGCCGCGTTCACGCAATTCCAGGCGTGCAATCGAGAAGCCCAGCGGCCTTAGCATCTGGCTCAGCACCTGATATTGCTGCATCACTTGCTGCTGGGCCCGTTGTGGGCCGAACAACTGTGGCAGGTGTTCGTAGTTCGCCAGCTCCTTTGGCGTGAACGCCTGGCCCTGGTTGTTCAGTAGCGACTCGTCGCCCCAACGGGCCACGGGCAGTTGCTCTTCGAGGCGGATCACCACCTGGTCCGGCCACACCCGACGTACTTCGGCGTGGGCGATCCAGGGCATCTGCTCAAGCTCGGTGCGCATGCCGGCCAGGTCGATGGTGAAGAAGCTCGACGCCACGTACGGGGCAATCCGCTGCTGCACCGCTTGCTGGCTGATGTAGCTCAGGTCACCCTGCACGGCGATCTTGGTGATCGGCCGGTCGGCGTACGGCAACAAACGCTGCGCGCCTTCGTAGGTTCCAAAACCCAGCACCACCAGCAGCACCGGCCAGAACAGGCTTTTCAGAAAGCCGAAATTGGCTTTCGGCAGGCGCACGGACATCGGCTCTTTGGCCACCATTCGGCTGGCACCCCGCGGCACCGGCTTGCGGCCGGGTGCGGGTGGCTGATGTCTGAGCTGAGCGCCTTGCATGGTCTTAACCTCGCGCCTCTTTATTACCGGAGCCTTCAACACTGGCGGCCAGAATGGCCAGGACCAGTTGCTGGAAATCCAGACCAGCCGCTTTCGCCGCCATCGGTACCAGGCTGTGATCGGTCATGCCCGGTGCGGTGTTCACTTCCAGGAACCAGAACTGCCCGTCGGCGTCCTGCATCACGTCCGCCCTGCCCCAACCGGCAATACCCAGCGCCTCACAGGCCTTGGCCGTGAGATCCATGAGTTCCTGTTCCTTGGCGGCATCCAGCCCGCACGGAATCCGATACTGGGTATCGTTGGCGATGTACTTGGCGTCGTAGTCGTAGAACGTGTGCGGTGTACCCAGGGCGATAGGAGGCAACACCTGGTCACGCAGGGTGGCGATGGTGAACTCCGGACCTTGAATCCATTGCTCGACCAAGACTTGCGAATCGTAGGTACTGGCCGCTTTCCATGCGTCGATCAACTCGGACGCAGAACTCACTTTGGCCATCCCGATACTTGAACCTTCATGCGCCGGTTTGACGATCAAAGGGAAGCCCAGTTCCGTCGCCGCCGAAATACAATCGGCTTCGCTGCACAGCACGGCGTGACGCGGCGTCGGAATCCCGAGGCTGTGCCAGACCTGCTTGGTACGCAGTTTGTCCATCGCCAGTGCCGAAGCCAGAATGCCGCTGCCGGTGTACGGAATACCCGCCACTTCGAGCAGGCCCTGCATGGAGCCGTCTTCACCGCCACGGCCGTGAAGAATGATGAAGGCGCGGTCGATCTTTTCGCTGAGCAGACGTTGCAGAATGTCGTCGCCAACGTCGATGCCGAACGCGTCCACGCCAGCGCTCTGCAGCGCGTCGAGCACGGCGTTACCGGATTTCAGCGAAACCTCACGCTCGGCACTCAGGCCGCCAAAGAGCACGGCGACACGGCCGAAGTCTTTCGGCGCGATCGTGGAGAACAGGTTGGCGTAGGCAGCAGTCATTTCAACTTCCCCTCGACCGACGCCGCCACGGCGCCAGCGAACAATTCACTTTTCAACAGCTTCGGCGCGAGACCGCCGATATCACCGGCGCCCTGGCACAGCAGGATGTCGCCGGCACGCAGCAGCGGCTTGACCAGTGGCGCCAGATCGACGCCACGTTCGATGTAGATCGGGTCGAGCTGACCACGCTGGCGGATGCTGTTGCATAGCTTGCGGCTGTCGGCGCCGGGGATCGGCTCTTCGCCGGCCGGATAGACTTCCATCAGCAGCAACACGTTGGCATCGGCCAGTACATTGACGAAGTCGTCGTACAGATCGCGGGTGCGGCTGTAACGGTGCGGCTGGTAAACCATCACCAGACGGCGCTCCGGCCAGCCACCGCGTACGGCTTTGATCACCGCCGCGACTTCGGTCGGGTGGTGACCGTAGTCATCGACCAGCATCACGTTGCCGCCGTCCACCGGCAGTTCGCCGTAGACCTGGAAGCGCCGACCAACACCCTGGAAGCCCGACAGCCCTTGGACGATGGCTTCATCACTGACGCCTTCGTCGGTGGCGATGCAAATGGTTGCCAGCGAATTGAGCACGTTGTGGTTGCCCGGCATGTTCACGGAAACATCCAGCGGCTCGCGGTCAGGACGCAGCACGGTGAAGAAGGTCTGCATGCCTTGCTGGCGCACATTGATCGCGCGCACGTCAGCGTCTTCGCTGAAGCCGTAGGTCACGGTCGGACGTTTCACCAGCGGGAGGATTTCGCGCACCACCGGATCGTCCAGGCACATCACCGCCAAACCGTAGAACGGCAGGTTGTGCAGGAACTCGACGAAGGTTTTCTTCAGTTTGTTGAAGTCGCCGTCGTAGGTCGCCATGTGGTCGGCGTCGATGTTGGTGACCACGGCCACCAGCGGTTGCAGATGCAGGAAGCTCGCATCGCTTTCATCGGCTTCGGCGATCAGGTAACGGCTGGTGCCGAGCTGGGCATTGGTGCCCGCAGCATTCAGACGGCCACCGATAACGAAGGTCGGGTCCAGACCACCGGCAGCGAACACCGAAGCGATCAGGCTGGTGGTGGTGGTTTTGCCGTGGGTACCGGCGACGGCGATGCCGTGGCGATAGCGCATCAGCTCGGCGAGCATTTCGGCACGCGGCACTACCGGAATACGACGCTCAAGAGCAGTCGCGACTTCCGGGTTGGAAGTGTTCACGGCGCTCGACACCACCAGCACATCGGCGGTCGCAGCGTTCTCGGCACGGTGGCCGATGAAAATATGCGCGCCGAACGATTCCAGACGCTCGGTCACAGGCGAAGCTTTCAAGTCGGAACCGGAGACTTCATAGCCCAGGTTCAACAACACTTCAGCAATCCCGCACATGCCCACGCCGCCGATGCCGACGAAGTGGATGCGACGGATGCGGCGCATTTCCGGTTGTGGCATGGCTTTCTGATTCTCAACCATGGGCCACCTCCAGACAGGTATCGACCACGCTACGGGTGGCATCGGGTTTCGCCAGACGGCGGGCCGCTTGGGCCATATCTTCGAGTCGTTGCGGTTGCATCAAGACCTCTGTCAGGCGCGCGGCAAGGTCCGCGGCACCAGTCGTTCTTTGCGGCATCAGGAAGGCAGCGCCTTCACGGGCCAAATAATCGGCGTTGCGGGTCTGGTGATCGTCGATCGCGTGGGGCAAAGGCACCAGCATCGAGGGCAGACCGGCGGCAGCCAGCTCACTGATGGTCAACGCGCCTGCGCGGCACACCACCAGGTCAGCCCAGCCATAGGCCTGGGCCATGTCTTTGATGAACGGCTGCACCTGCGCATCGACGCCGGCGGCGCGGTAGCGCTCTGCAGTCACTTCATCGTGGTTTTTGCCAGCCTGATGAAACACTTCCGGGCGCAAATCGACAGGGACTTGGGCCAGGGCTTCAGGCAGCAACTTGTTCAACGGTTCTGCGCCCAGGCTTCCGCCAAGGATCAGCAAACGCGCTTTGCGACCCGCCAGGGCAGGTCGCGATGTTTCGAGGAACAGCTCGCTGCGCACCGGGTTTCCGGTGGTACGGCGGGTGTCCGACAGAGTAAAGGTGTCGGGGAACGCTTCACACACCCGGGCGGCGAACGGCACCAGCAACCGATTGGCGGTGCCGGCCACGGCGTTCTGCTCGTGAACGATCACCGGCACACCGGCCAGTTTGGCAGCGATCCCGCCGGGGCCGGTCACATAACCACCGAAGCCGACCACACAGACTGGCTTCAAGCGACGAATGACCGCCCGCGCCTGCCAGACCGACTTCAGCAACATGAACGGCGCCTTGAGCAGCGACAGCTTGCCCTTGCCACGCAACCCCGTGGCATTGATGCGATGCAATTCAAGACCTGCGGCCGGTACCAGATCGTTTTCGATCCCGCGTGGCGTGCCGAGCCAGTGCACGGTGTAGCCGCGCGCCTGGAATTCGCGGGCACAGGACAGCGCCGGGAACACGTGGCCGCCGGTTCCGCCGGCCATGATCAATACGTTAGCGCCCATGGTTCGGCTCCTCGGCGAAGTCGCTCTCATGGAACTCCATCTCTTCACTGCCCAGGTGGGTTCGACTCTCCCACTCGATCCTCAATAACAAGCCGAGGCAGGCACAGCAGATCACCAGGGAACTGCCGCCGTAACTGAGGAACGGCAAGGTCAGACCCTTGGTTGGCAGCAGGCCGACGTTCACCCCGATGTTGATCAGGAACTGGCCAATCCACAGGAACGACAGACCGTAAGCCACGTAGGCGGCGAAGAACTGCTTGGCCTTTTCGGCCCACAGCCCGATGTACATGCCACGAATACACACGAAGACGAATAGCGCGACGGTGCACAGCGAACCGACGGCGCCCAGCTCTTCGGCCAGTACCGAGAACACGAAGTCGGTGTGCGCTTCCGGCAGGTAGAACTGCTTCTGCACGCTGTTGCCCAGGCCAACGCCCAGCCATTCACCGCGACCGAAGGCGATCAACGCCTGCGACAACTGATAACCGGCGCCGAACTGGTCGGCCCATGGGTCTGCGAAGTTGGTCAGACGCGCCATTCGATAAGGCTGCATCTGAATCAGCAAGACCACGGCCCCGACCGCCAACACCACCATCAGCGAGAAGCGGAACAACCCGACCCCGCCAAGGAACAGCATCGCTGCCGCAGCGCCCATCATCACGACGGTGGCGCCGAAGTCCGGCTCCATCAGCAACAGGCCTGCCATCGGCAGCAGTACGATGAACGGCTTGAAGAAGCCCATCCAGCTCTCGCGCACTTCTTTCTGGCGACGCACCAGGTAACCGGCGAGGTAGATCACCACGAATACCTTGGCGATCTCGGATGGCTGCACGTTGAAGAAGCTGAAACCGATCCAGCGCATCGAACCGTTCACTTCACGGCCGATGCCCGGGATGATCACCATCACCAGCAAGCCAAAGGCACCGATCAGCATCAGCCAGCCAAGGCGTTGCCAGGTGGCGATCGGAATCATCATGGTGACGATGCACGCGCCCAGACCCAGCACGACATAAATAAGGTGGCGAATCATGTAGTAAAGCGCGCTGCCCGATTGCGCCGCCGCCACTTCGGTGGACGCCGAGGCAATCATGATCAGGCCCAGGCCCAGCAGCGCCAGGCAGCCGGCGAGCATCGGGAAGTCGAGGTCGATGCCACGGCCGGTGATGATCGGCGACGGGTACGGCTTGATGATATTGCGCAGGCTCATGCCAGATCCTCCACGGCGCGGACGAACTGGTGACCACGGTCTTCGTAATTCTTGAACATGTCGAAACTGGCGCAGGCCGGCGACAGCAGCACCACGTCGCCCGGCTGGGCGGCTGCGCGGCATTGTGCGACGGCGTCGACCAGCGAGGTCGCACGAATCAGCGGCACGGCGTCACCGATGGCCGCACCGATCTTGTCGGAGTCGCGGCCCATCAGGATCACCGCACGGCAGTTGGTTGCCACTGGTGCGCGCAAGTCGTTGAACTCGGCGCCCTTGCCGTCGCCACCGGCGATCAGCACGACCTTGCCGTCGATGTCCGCCCCCAGACCTTCGATGGCGGCCAGAGCGGCGCCAACATTGGTGGCCTTGGAATCGTTGTAGTAGCCGACGCCATCCAGATCGCGCAGCCACTGGCAGCGGTGTTCGAGACCGGTGAAGTTGCGCAGGGCCGCAAGCATTGCATCGAACGGCAGGCCGACCGCATGACCGAGCGCCAGTGCCGCCAGGGCATTGGACTGGTTATGCGCGCCACGAACCTTCAGTTCGCGCACCGGCATCAGGTTCTGGAATTCGAAGGCCAGGTATTTCTCGCCGTTCTCTTCACGCAGACCGAACGCCTTGAAATCAGGTTTGTTCAGGCCGAAGGTCCAGCATGGCTGACCTTCACCGATCAACGGACGGCTGAGGGCGTCCTGACGATTGACCACGAACTGCTTCGCCCCACGGAAGATCCGGTGCTTGGCCAGGTGGTACGCCGGCAGGCCGCTGTAGCGGTCCATGTGGTCTTCGCTGATGTTCAGCACGGTGGCCACTTCAGCGTTGAGCTGGTCGGTGGTTTCCAGCTGGAAGCTCGACAGCTCCATCACGTACAGCTCGACGTCGTCGCCGAGCAAGTCCAGCGCCGGCGTACCGAGGTTGCCGCCCACCGCGACGCGTTTGCCGGCCGCTGCTGCCATCTCGCCGACCAGGGTGGTGACGGTGCTTTTCGCGTTGGAACCGGTGATAGCCACGATCGGCGCCTGCGCGTTACGCGCGAACAGCTCGATATCGCCGGACATTTTCACGCCACGGGCTGCAGCGGCTTGCAGGGCCGGGGTCGCCAGCGCCAGACCGGGGCTCACGTAGAGCTCGTCGGCACGGCACAGGAATTCGACGTCCAGCTCGCCACAACGCACTTCCACGTGCGGATAGTCACGCTTGAGCGTGGCCAGTTCCGGTGGATTGTCCCGCGTATCGGCGACGGCAAACGACACGCCCCGGTTCGCCAGGAAGCGAACCAGGGACATGCCGCTCTTGCCGAGGCCGACAACGATGCGGAAGTGGTCAGAAGCGATCAGAGACACTCGTTCTACCTCAGCTTCAGGGTGGCAAGGCCGATCAGCACGAGAATCACGGTGATGATCCAGAAACGGACGATCACGCGTGGCTCGGGCCAGCCCTTGAGTTCAAAGTGGTGGTGAATCGGTGCCATGCGGAACACACGGCGACCGGTCAACTTGAAGGAAGCAACCTGGATAACCACGGAGAGGGTTTCCATCACGAACACACCGCCCATGATGAACAGCACGATTTCCTGACGCACGATCACTGCAATGGTGCCCAGTGCCGCGCCCAGCGCGAGTGCGCCGACGTCGCCCATGAACACTTGCGCCGGATAGGTGTTGAACCAGAGGAATCCGAGGCCGGCACCGATCAGCGCACCGCAGAACACGATCAGCTCGCCCGCGCCCGGCACGTAAGGGATCAGCAGGTATTCAGCGAATTTCACGTTACCCGACAGGTAGCAGAAGATGCCCAGACCGCCGCCGACCATTACCGTCGGCATGATCGCCAGGCCGTCGAGGCCGTCAGTCAGGTTGACCGCGTTGCTCGAGCCGACGATCACAAAGTAGGTCAGCACGATGAAGCCGGCGCCCAGCGGAATGCTGTAGTCCTTGAGCATCGGCAGGATCAGCGTGGTTTCCACCGGTGTGGTCGCGGTCATATAAAGAAAGATCGCCGCGCCCAGGCCGAACACCGATTGCCAGAAATACTTCCAGCGGCTTGGCAAGCCACGGGAGTTCTTCTCGATGACCTTGCGGTAATCGTCGACCCAGCCGATAGCGCCGAACAGCAGGGTCACCAACAGCACCACCCACACGTAGCGGTTGCTCAGGTCAGCCCACAACAGGGTGCTGACACCGATGGAGGACAGAATCAGTGCGCCGCCCATGGTCGGTGTGCCCGACTTGGACAGGTGCGATTGCGGGCCGTCATTGCGAACGGACTGGCCGATCTGACGGTTCTGCAGAGTGCGGATCATCCACGGGCCATAGCACAGCGACAAAACCAGCGCGGTCAGCACACCGAGGATCCCGCGCAGGGTCAGGTACTGGAAGACCGCGAAGCCTTTGTAGAACTGTTGCAGATACTCCGCTAGCAGCAGCAGCATTAATGTTTCTCCAGACTGGACCCGCACAGAGCCGCAACGATGTTTTCCATCGCTGCACTGCGCGAACCCTTGATCAAAATGGTGGTGTTTGTGTCCTGCTCGGCATCGAGGGCCTGGATCAGTTCGGCTTGCGTACCGAAGTGATGCGCCTCTTTACCGAATGCGTTTACGGCGTGAACCATGTTCGGTCCGACCGCGTAAAGCGCGGAAACCTTGCCCCGGGCGTACTCGCCCACGTCGCGGTGCCCCTGCTCCGCCCAGTCGCCCAACTCGCCGATATCTCCGAGCACCAGGACGGTGCGGCCGGAAAAGCCGGCGAGTATATCAACGGCAGCGCACATGGAGGTGGGGTTTGCGTTGTAAGTGTCATCGATCACGCGCATGCCGTTCTGCGCCAGTTGCGCGACGGTACGCCCCTTGACCGGTTGCACGGCGCCAAGCCCGGTGGCAATGCCGAACAGCGACACGCCCAGGGCGTGAGCGGCAGCGGCGGCGGCCATGGCATTGGCGACGTTGTGTGTGCCGAGCAGGTTCAACTGAACATGCTCGACACCTTCAGGTGTATGCAGGTTGAAGGCCGGGCAACCACGGGCATCGGAGCTAAGGTCGCTGGCGTAGAAGTCTGCCTGAGGGTTGCTCAGAGAGAAGGTCAGCACCTTGCGTGCACCGGCGCGAGCCTTCCAGATACCGAAGGCCTTGTCGTCGAGGTTGAGCACGGCAACGCCATCCGCCGCCAGACCGTCGATGATCTCGCCTTTGGCTTCGACGATTTTTTCCGGACCGCCGAATTCACCGACGTGCGCGGTGCCGGCATTGTTCAGAATCGCCACGTGCGGTTTGGTCAGCCCTACGGTGTAGGCGATTTCACCCAGGCGCGAGGCGCCCAGTTCGATCACGGCCGCCGTATGTTCCGGGGCCAGTTCGAGCAGGGTCAGCGGTGCGCCCAGATCGTTGTTCAGGTTGCCGCGCGTGGCGAGCACGGCACCGCGGGTGCGCAGGATGCTCGCGAGCATCTCCTTGACCGTGGTCTTGCCGCTGGAACCGGTGATGGCAGCGACCGGCCGACTGAACGCGGCACGGTTCAACGCACCCAACTGGCCAAGGGCCTGACGGGTGTCCTTGACCAGCAGTTGCGGCAAGGTGCTGTCGGGCACTTCGCGCTCGACCAGCGCCGCGACGGCGCCTTTGCCGGCAACGTCGTTCAGGTAATCATGACCGTCAAAACGCGGACCGGTCAGGGCAATAAACAGCTGACCTGGCTTGATCGCACGGCTGTCGATGCTGACGCCGTCGAAACTTGCATCGCTGCTGATCAGACGCGCGTCGAGCACGTTGATCAGTTCGCTCAATGTCAGGGCCTTAAGCATGGGCCACCTCCCATGCAGTGAGAGCATGATCGGCTTCGACCAGATCGGAGAACGCGTGGCGCTCACCGTTGATTTCCTGATAGTCCTCGTGACCTTTACCGGCCAGGACAATCACGTCATCCGCCGAGGCGCCAGCAATCAGCTGGGCAATGGCCTGACCACGGCCGGCAACAAAGGTGACTTTATCCACAGCGGTGAAGCCTGCGCGGATGTCATCAAAAATCACCGCAGGGTCTTCGGTGCGTGGGTTGTCATCGGTGACCAGCACGCGGTCAGCCAGACGCTCGACCACTTCGGCCATCAGCGGACGCTTGCCGCGATCGCGATCACCACCGCAACCGAACAGGCACAGCAACTGGCCTTTGACGTGAGGACGCAGCGCGCTCAGGACTTTTTCCAGCGCGTCCGGGGTGTGGGCGTAATCGACCACCACCAATGGCTGAGTACCGCCGCCCAGACGCTGCATGCGCCCGGCCGGGCCTTCGAGTTTCGGCAGCACCTTGAGAATTTCGTCGAGGGCATAGTCCAGACCGAGCAAGGCACCAACTGCCGCCAGCACGTTGCTCAGATTGAAGCGGCCGAGCAGTGTGCTGCGCAAATGGTGCTCGCCCTGCGGCGTCACCAGCGTAGCGCGCACGCCGTGATCATCGAACTGCGCTTCGCGGACATACAGATAGGCGCTGCTGTCGAGCAGGCTGTAGCTGATCAAACGCGACTCACGTTTTTCGGCGGCCAGTTGCCGACCGAAATCGTCGTCGAGATTGACCACGCGGCACTTCAAGTCACTCCAGGCGAACAGCTTGGCCTTGGCCTCGGCGTACGCCTCCATGGTGCCGTGATAATCCAGGTGATCGCGGGACAGGTTGGTCATCACCGCCACGTCGAACGCCAACGCGGTGACCCGGCCCTGATCCAGACCGTGGGAAGAAACTTCCATGGCCACTGCTTTGGCCCCGGCCTTTTTCAGGTCGGCCAGGGTCGCTTGCACGGCAATCGGGTTCGGGGTGGTGTGCAGGCCGCTTTCCAGCGCGCCGTAGAAGCCGGAACCCAAGGTACCGACGATGCCGCAATGCTGACCGAGCAGATCCAGCGCCTGCGCAACCAATTGGGTCACGCTGGTTTTACCGTTGGTGCCAGTGACGCCGATCAGGTTCAGGTGACGGCTTGGCTCGCCATAAAAACGCCCGGCAATGTCGGACAACTGCGCAGCCAGGCCCTTGACCGGAATCAACGGCACTTCAGTGATCGGCAGCACGGTGGCGCCTTCCACTTCATAGGCAACCGCCGCCGCGCCGCGCTGCAAGGCATCGGCGATGTGCGCACGGCCATCGAACTTGCCGCCAGGCACGGCGAGGAACAAATCACCCGCGCGTACGTTACGGCTGTCCAGCGCCAATTCACGGATCAACAGATCGTGGCCGGCGTGGGGGAATATCTTGTTCAGACTTAATGACATCAGCCGCGCCCTCCATTGGCTTTCAGCGGAACGGCCGGCGTAGCGTTGGCCTGTTGGGTGGTCGGCAGGTTGTCCGGCGTCACGTTCATCAGACGCAGGGTGCCGGACATCACACGGCTGAACACCGGCGCCGAAACCAGACCACCGAAGTAACCGGCCTTGGACGGTTCATCGATCACCACCACGATGGCGTAACGCGGATCGCTCATCGGGCCGAAACCGGCGAACAGCGAGCGGTAGGAGTTTTCGGCGTAGCCCTTGGTGCCCACCGAGGTTTTACGTGCAGTACCGGACTTGCCGGCCACGTGATACGCCGGCACCTGCGCACGGAACACGCCGCGCGGTGCTTCGATCACTTGGGTGAGCATGCCCTGCATGGTTTTCGCCACGGCTTCCGGCAAGACCTGAGTGGTCTGCGGCGGCTTGTCGGTTTTGATCAGGGTCAGCGGTGCGAGACGACCGTTGTTGGCCAACGCCGAGAATGCATGCACCAGCTGGATCGCGGTCACGGAAATACCGTAACCGTACGACAGTGTCGCGGTTTCAGCCTTGCGCCAGTCGCGGTAGTTCGGCAGGTTGCCGACACGCTCGCCCGGGAAGCCGAGGCCGGTGTCCTGGCCCAGACCGACTTTCTGCGCGAGACGGTAAATGGTTTCACCGCCGATATCGAACGCGACCTTACTCATGCCGACGTTACTGGAATTGATCAGAATACCGGTCATGTCCAGCACCGGACCTTCGCTCTTGGAAACGTCCTTGATCGTGTATTTACCGATCTGCAGCGTGCCCGGATACACCTCGACGGTGTCGGTCGGTTTCCAGCGCCCGGACTCGATGGCCGCGCTCATCGAGATCGCTTTCATGGTCGAACCCGGTTCGAACACGTCGATCATCGCGCGGTTACGCATCATCGCCGGTTGCAGGTTGCGACGGTTGTTCGGGTTGTAGGTCGGCTGGTTGACCATGGCGAGAATCTCGCCGGTCTTCACGTCCATGATCACCAGGCTGCCGGCCTTGGCGCCGTTCTCGATGATCGCGTTGCGCAGCTCGCGGTTGGCCAGGTATTGCAGACGCAGGTCAATCGACAACGCCAAGGGCTTGCCGGCCTTGGCGTTCTTGGTGACCTGGACATCCTTGATCAGCCGACCGCGCCGATCCTTGATGACCTGCCGTTTGCCCGGCACCCCGGCCAGCCATTCGTCGTAGGCCAGCTCGACACCTTCGCGTCCGTGATCGTCGATGTCGGTAAAGCCGACCATGTGCGCGGTGACTTCACCGGCCGGATAGAAGCGGCGGAACTCTTCGATGCCGTAGACGCCCGGCACTTTCAGGTCGAGCACGGTCTGGCCTTGCTCGGGGGTCAACCCGCGCACCAGATAAATGAATTCCTTGTTGGCCTGGGCCTCAAGGCGTTCGGCCAAGGCTTTCGGATCCTGCCCCAGCGCTGCCGCCAATGCCGGCCACTTCTCTTTGGCGGTCTGCATTTCCTTGGCGTTGGCCCACAGGGTGGTCACCGGGGTACTCACGGCCAAAGGCTCGCCGTTACGGTCAGTGATCAGACCACGGTGAGCCGGAATCGGAATGTGACGGAGACTGCGGGCGTCGCCCTGCCCCTTGAGGAAGTCCCGGTCAACCACTTGCAGGTCGATGATGCGCCAGCAGATCGCCGCGACCATGACACCGAGCAGTGCCACCATCAAACGGAAGCGCCACGGGAAAAGTGCCCCTTCGAGTTTCATCATGGCGCCACCATCTTCACGTCAGCCGCGCCCGGGATGTGCATTTTCAATTGTTCGGTGGCCAGCACTTCGATCCGACTGTGCGCGGTCCAGGTGCTTTGCTCGAGAATCAGGCGCCCCCACTCGGCCTGCGCCTTGTCGCGCACGCTGAGTTCGTTGTAAAGGGTGTTGAGCAACTGCCGGTTCCAGTGCGCGCTGTAAGACACGCCGATGGCCGACACGAGCACGCCGATAAACAGCAGCAGCATGAAAAAGCTGCCGCCCGGCAGAGGCTTGGCGAAAAGCTTGCTCACCGCAACTTCTCCGCGACACGCATGACAGCGCTACGGGAACGTGGGTTGGCTTTGAGTTCGGCGTCGGAGGCCGTCTGCGCTTTGCCATGGACTTTGATTTTCGGTTCGAACGCGACATGGCGAACCGGCAGGTTGCGCGGCAGGTTGTCGGCTTCGCCTTTCACCAGCTTGCGCATGAACAGTTTGACGATGCGGTCTTCCAGCGAGTGGAAGCTGATGACGACCAGGCGGCCGCCCACTTCCAGCGCATCCAGCGCGGCTTCGAGGCCGGTTTCCAGATCGCCCAGTTCGTTGTTGACGTGAATGCGCAAACCCTGGAAAGCACGGGTCGCCGGGTTCTTGCCCTTCTCCCACGCCGGGTTGGCGACTTTCAACACTTCAGCCAGATCGGCGGTGCGCTCGAACGGCTTGATATCGCGACGCTCGGCCACGGCACGGGCCATGCGGCCGGAGAAACGTTCTTCACCGTATTCCTTGAACACCCGGGCGATTTCTTCCACCGGCGCGGTGTTGACGAACTCGGCGGCGCTGATGCCACGGGACGGATCCATGCGCATGTCCAGCGGGCCGTCGTTGAGGAAGCTGAAGCCACGCTCGGCGTCGTCAAGCTGCGGCGAAGACACACCGAGATCCAGCAGGATACCGCTGACCTTGCCGGCCAGACCGCGCTCGGACACTTCCGAACCCAGCTCGGCAAAGCTGCGCTGCACAACGACAAAGCGGCCGTCTTCGGCCGCTAGCGTTTGCCCGGTGGCAATCGCTTGTGGATCTTTGTCGAATCCGATGAGCCGACCGTCCGGCCCGAGCTGGCTGAGGATCAACCGGCTGTGCCCGCCGCGTCCGAACGTACCGTCCAGATAGCAGCCATCAGGACGTACGGCGAGAGCCTCGACGGCTTCGTCAAGCAGTACGGTGATGTGGTTAAAGCCGCTATCAATAGTCACAGGATCAAATCACGCAGTTCGTCAGGCATGGCGCCCGGTTGTTGAATAGCAGCAAGGTCAGCGGCAGATACCGCGTTCCATGCATCCTCGTCCCACAGTTGGAACTTGTTCAGTTGGCCTACCAGCATCGCGCGCTTATCGAGCTTGGCGTATTCGCGCAGACGCGGCGGAACCAGAAAACGACCACTGCCATCGAGTTCGAGATCGACGGCATTACCAATCAATAACCGTTGCAGGCGACGGTTCTCTTCTCGAAGCGAAGGGAGCGCGCGCAACTTGGTTTCAATAATTTCCCACTCGTCGAGCGGGTAAACGCACAAACATGGGTCAACGGCATCAATCGTGACGATTAATTGGCCGGAACTACGCGAAACGAGCTCGTCACGGTACCGGCTCGGCATGGCGAGACGGCCCTTTGCATCGAGACTGATAGCGTTAGCTCCGCGAAACACGTCAGCGTTTCTCCAATTTTTATCGTTTTGAGCTCAAAAAACCCACTTCATGCCACTTTCCGCCACTTGCGCACACTATAGGAATGCGCCCACCACACCGTCAAGGCGCGGATTAAAGGAAAAGCCTTACAGAACGGAGATTTAGGAGCTTAAAAGGAGGGGTAACGACAATTTGGCGGATACTTTTGACCAATAACTTGATGCAGCACGGATAGCTGCGCTCGAAAGTTAAAGTAATTTGTTAAGAGTAAGATTTTTTCGGTATTACAAAAGCGCTTCTGCTGTTGATTGAAGCAAGGTGGGAAATGGCTATTACTGCATTTGCCGCTGCCGGACTTTAGCGCAGGCCTGCCGATAATACACAGCCCTGATGCCTTTGATTCAAGCAGGGAAAGAAAAAGGTGGAGAGTCGATCTGTAAGCCGGGTTCTGTCTTGAACAGTCATTCGTCTACGATGGCCATCACTGGACATCTTTAGCAACCTACCCGGTCCCAGCGCGGGCCACGCCTTGGGACCCTATTTGGTCTTGCTCCAAGTGGGGTTTACCTAGCCACGAACTGTTGCCAGACGTGCGGTGCGCTCTTACCGCACCTTTTCACCCTTACCGGCGCCGAAGCGCTTAGGCGGTTATTTTCTGTGGCACTTTCCGTAGGCTCACGCCTCCCAGGCATTACCTGGCACTTCGCCCTATGGAGCCCGGACTTTCCTCCCCCCCCTAATTTTCATAGAGGGCAGCGACTGTCCGATCGACTCTCCGCCGCGCAGGTTAACGGCAGAGCGCCCGAAGAACAAGCGCTAATAGCCGCGAAACCTGTCTGCGCGACGGGTTACTCGCCCTTCTGCTTGTCCAGCGCAACCTGGTAAAGCACGTTTTTGCGCTCACCGGTGATTTGTGCGGCCAGCGCGGCGGCGCGCTTGAGCGGCATCTCTTCCAGCAGCAAATCGAGGATGCGCATCGCCTCGCTGCTGACCGCATCTTCAGACTCCGGCGCCGACCAGCCAGCCACCAGTACCACGCACTCGCCGCGCTGCTGATTGCTGTCGGACTCGACAAATGCCCGCAGCTCGGCCAGCGGCAAACCTTTAAGCGTTTCGAACGTCTTGGTGATTTCGCGGGCCAGCAAGGCCTGACGCTCGCCACCGAACACCGCTTCCATGTCCTGCAGGCATTCGAGAATGCGGTGCGGGGCCTCATAGAAAATCAGCGTGCGCGGCTCTTCTTTAACCGCTTCCAGTCGCGCCTTGCGCCCCACCGACTTGGCCGGCAGAAACCCTTCAAAAATGAAGCGATCCGATGGCAGTCCCGCCGCTGACAGCGCCGCGATCAACGCGCAGGCACCCGGCACCGGCACCACATTGATCCCCGCCGCCCGTGCCTGACGCACCAGGTGATACCCCGGATCGGAAATCAGCGGCGTACCCGCATCGGAAATCAGCGCAACATTGTCGCCGGCCAGCAGCCGAGTGATAAAGCGGCTACCTTCATCACGCTCGTTGTGTTCATGGCATGCGGCCAACGGCGTGGCAATGCCGAAGTGCTGCATCAACCGCGCCGAGTGGCGCGTGTCCTCAGCGGCAATCAATGCCACCTCGCGAAGGATTTTCAGGGCCCGGGCACTGATGTCGTCCAGGTTGCCGATGGGCGTCGCCACCACATAAAGCGAGCCAGCAGCGGAATTCAGGGAACCTGGAGCAGTCAAAGCGCACACCTCATGATCGGTAAAGCCGGCATTGTAACGCGTCCCGAGGCTTGCGATGCGTTCCGGCCGACGCCGGTTTTGTGCGTCTTTGTGCGATGCCGCAACATTTACTTCAGCTAAATTGACGGTTTCACTCCAGTAACATCGCGCCCCGGCCAGTGCTTGGGTACAATTCCACGCTAATTTGATCGAGTATCAGGAACACTTACATGATCGCTTGCCTGCGGCTGTTCACTGCCCTCTGCCTCGCTGCCTTGCTGGCGGCCTGCGCCAGCTCCCCTTCCTCCAGCCTTGGCGAACTTCCACGGACCCCAGATGCCAGCATCGAGCAACTGCTCGAACAGGCTACCCAGGCCAAGACCCCGGAAAAAGCCGCTCTGTTGCGCCTGAGCGCGGCAGACCTGGCTTACCGCCAGGGCAACGCTGGCCAGTCCGCGCAGATCCTGCAACAAGTGCCAATGGAGCAGTTGAAGCCTGGCCAGCAGATTTTCGCCAACACCCTGTCTGCTGAACTGGCAATGACTCGCAATCAGCCAAAAGCTGCGCTGACCGCTCTGAGCCATCCAAGCCTGCAGCACCTGAGCGAGATGCCGGAAGAGCAGCAGGTGCGCACCGGCACAGTGCACGCCCGCGCACTGGAAGCCGACGGCCAGACCCTGCCTGCCGCACGCGAGCGCATCTTTATCGCGCCAATGCTCAAAGGCGAAGCCGCCAGCAAGAACCACGAAGCGATCTGGACCCTGATCGCCTCGCTGCCGACCGATCAACTGCAACCCAACACCTCCGACGATCTCGGTGGCTGGATGGGACTGGCCCTGGCGGTGAAAACTGCCGGCACCCTGGAACAGCAGCAAGCCGCGATCGATGCCTGGCGTGCGCAGAATCCAAAGCACCCGGCTGCGATCAACCTGCCGCTGCCGCTGACCAAACTCAAGGAGCTGGCCAGCCAGCCCCTGAGCAAGATCGCCCTGCTGCTGCCACAGGACGGCCCGCTGGCCGCCGTTGGCAAAGCCCTGCGTGAAGGCTTCATGGCGGCGCACTACCAGGCCCAACAAGCCGGACAGAAGCCGCCTGCCATCGAGTTCTATGACAGCTCGAAACTGACCTCGATGGACGAGTTCTACCGCAAGGCGCAGGCCGATGGCGTGCAACTGGTGGTTGGTCCACTGGAAAAGCCACTGGTCAAACAACTGAGCACTCGCCCGCAACTGCCGATCACCACCCTCGCACTGAACTACAGCGAAGGCGATCAGGGCCCGGCGCAACTGTTCCAGTTCGGTCTGGCCGCTGAAGACGAAGCCCGCGAAGTCTCGCGCCGTGCCCGTGCTGATGGCCTGCATCGCGCCGCAATCATGGTGCCGAAAGGCGAATGGGGCGACCGCGTGTTGCGCGCATTCAGCCAGGATTGGCAGGCCAACGGCGGCAGCATCGTCGCCACCGAACGCGTTGATCAGCCGGTGCAACTGGCCCAGCAGATCGCCGACATGTTCCAGCTGCGTCAAAGCGAAGCCCGCGCCAAGAGCCTGCAGAACGCCGCCGGCACCAACGTCGCCGCGCAGCCTTCGCGTCGTCAGGACATCGAATTCATCTTCCTGGCCGCCACTCCGCAACAGGCACAGCAGATCAAGCCGACGCTGAACTTCCAGTACGCCGGTGACGTTCCGGTCTACGCCACCTCCCACGTCTACAGCGCCAGCGGCGATGTGAATCAGTACAACGACATGAACGGCATTCGCTTCTGTGAAACACCGTGGCTGCTGGAGACCAGCGATCCGCTGCGCCAACAAGTGGTTGCACAGTGGCCGCAGGCTGCCGGCAGCCTTGGCCGCCTGTACGCGATGGGCGTGGACGCCTATCGCCTGGCTCCGCGCCTGGGCCAACTCAAAGCCCTGCCAGACAGCCGCATCGAAGGTGAATCGGGCAACCTCGGCATGACCCAGACCCAACGCGTCGTGCGTCAGCTGCCTTGGGCACAGTTCGTCAGCGGTCAGGTTCAACGCCTGCCGGACACGCCGCGCTGATGCCCGACAGCTCGCACCTGCAAAGCGGTAAGGATGCCGAGCGCCAGGCGCTCGAGCATCTGCAACACCAGGGTCTGCGCCTGCTGGCGCAGAACTGGTCATGCAAACGCGGCGAGCTTGATCTGGTCATGCTTGATGGCGATACAGTAGTATTCGTTGAAGTCCGCTACAGAAAAAACACTCAATGGGGTGGCGCGCTCGCTAGCATCGATGAGCGCAAACGGCAGAAACTGATTTTCGCCGCGCAGTATTTTCTTCAGCGCGAGTCGCACTGGGCCGATTCCCCTTGCCGCTTCGACGTGGTGGCCATCGACAGGCACCCGAATCAGTTGAACTGGTTGCAGAATGCTTTCGATGGTTGATTCTCCGCACATCACACCGGACACTTTCACCGACAATTTTTGCTCTTTGCTTTGCGGGCTGCACATTCATGTGCCGAACAGCCGCGCCACTTAAGGTCACACAGATGGACATGCAATCCCGAATTCGCCAGCTTTTCCAGGCCAGTATCGACACCAAGCAACAGGCGATGGACGTACTTGCACCGCACATCGAGCAAGCCAGCCAGATCATGGTCAACGCCCTGCTGAACGAAGGCAAAATGCTTTCCTGTGGCAACGGCGGCTCTGCCGGCGACGCCCAGCACTTTTCCTCGGAGCTGCTGAACCGCTTCGAACGCGAACGCCCGAGCCTGCCCGCCATCGCCCTGACCACGGACAGCTCGACGATCACCTCGATCGCCAATGACTACAGCTACAACGAAGTGTTCTCCAAGCAGATCCGCGCACTCGGTCAGCCAGGCGATGTGTTGCTGGCCATTTCGACCAGCGGCAACTCGGCAAACATTATTCAAGCGATCCAGGCCGCACATGATCGCGAAATGGTTGTCGTAGCATTGACTGGCCGCGATGGCGGCGGCATGGCATCGTTGCTGTTGCCTGAAGACGTCGAAATCCGTGTACCGGCCCATGTCACCGCACGTATTCAAGAAGTCCATCTGCTGGCGATCCATTGCCTCTGCGATCTGATCGACAGCCAATTGTTCGGGAGTGAAGAATGACCCCTAATCGCCTTGGCCTTCTGGCCTTGACCCTGTGCCTCGGCATCAGCGGCTGCACTTCGGTGGTGAATGCCAGCCGTGAAGCACCGATTGAAGACGACCGCGGCACCCGAACCTTCGGCAGCAAAATCGACGACTCGCTGATCGAGACCAAAGTCGGCGTCAACGTGGCCAAGGCCGACCCGGCCCTGGACAAGGACTCGCACATCGTCGTCACCAGCTTCAACGGCGTGGTGTTGCTTGCCGGCCAGACGCCGCGCGAAGACCTCAAGGCCAAGGCCGAACAGGCCGCTGCCAACGTCCAGCGCGTGAAGAAGGTGCACAACGAGCTGCAAGTGATCACGCCTTCAAGCTTCCTCGCCCGCCAGAACGACTCCTGGCTGACCACCAAGATCAAGACCCAGATGCTGACCGATGCCAGCATTCCAGGCTCGCGCATCAAAGTCGTGACCGAGAACGGCATCGTCTATCTGCTGGGCCTGCTGACCAAACAGGAAGCCCAACAGGCGACCAACCTGGTGCAAGGCGTTTCCGGCGTGCAAAAGATCGTCAAGCTGTTCGAATACATCGACTGACACCCAACGCGCAGACATAAAAAAGGCGATCCATCCGGATCGCCTTTTTTATTACTTCACCACTTTCAGGCTTGGCCGGCCACTTGGGCGGGGCGGCTCGCTGTCCGGTGGCGGCAAGTCGTCATCCGGCTCGATATCGTCTTCGTCATCCATCGGCGACTCGAGATCGAACACCATGCCCTGACCGTTTTCCCGGGCATAGATACCCAGAATCGCACTGATTGGCACGTACAGACTGTGCGGGACACCACCAAAGCGACCCTCGAAGGTCACCACGTCGTTGTCCATGTGCAAATGCCGAACAGCACTGGGCGAAATGTTCAGGACAATCTGCCCGTCACTGGCGAAACCCTGCGGCACCTGCACCGCCGGGTACTCGGAGTTGACCAGCATGTGCGGGGTGCAATCGTTATCAACAATCCACTCGTAGAGCGCGCGGACCAGATAAGGTCGACTGGAGTTCATAGCGGCTCCTTAAGCCTTAGCGCATATCGCGTTCGACACCAGACAGACTCGCCTGGAAAGCCTCACGCGCAAACGAGCGCTCCATATAATCAAGCAGCGGCTTGGCTGGCCGCGGCAGTTCAATACCCAGAATCGGCAAACGCCAGAGTATTGGCAATAGGCAGCAATCCACCAGACTTTGTTCCTCACTGAGGAAAAACGGCTTGTCGGCAAACAATGGCGACACGCCCGTCAGGCTTTCACGCAATTCCTTGCGCGCCACGACTCGCGCGGCCTCCTTGGACTTGGGATCCAGAATCAGATCCACCAGACCACACCAGTCGCGCTGAATACGATGAATCAGCAAACGGCTGTTGGCACGCGCCACCGGGTAAACCGGCATCAATGGCGGATGCGGGTAACGCTCATCCAGATATTCCATCACCACGGTCGACTCCCACAACGCCAGGTCACGATCGACCAGCGTCGGCAGACTGCCGTAAGGGTTTACCTCAATCAGTTTAGGCGGCTGGCGACCAGCTTCCACATAAATGATCTCGGCGCTGACACCCTTCTCTGCAAGCACAATGCGCACTCGGTGGGAATAGTGGTCGGCGGGGTCGGAGTAACAGGCCAACCGATTGGTCACGCCCATGGCGATCCTCCTCGCTTGTTGAAATTGTCGGAACCGGAAAAACGCGCGCGCCCAGAGGGCGCCTCCCGCAACGCCTGGCTGACCAGACGCTGCGTTATCGGAGGCGCCCTTGGGCGCGCGCGATTAACAGCAATGCTTGAAGCGTATCAGTGCACGTCTTTCCAGTATTCACGCTTGAGCAGGTAGGCGAACACAAAGAAGAACGCCAGGTACAGCAAGACATAAGTACCGATGCGCTGATGTTGCAGCTTAACCGGGTTAGCCGAGTAAGCCAGGAAGGTTACCAGATTCTTGACCTTCTCATCGAACTGCTCTTCGTTCAGAGCACCGGTTTTCGGCACGATGGTCAACTGATCGCACGCTTCATGGGTCAGCGGCGTACCGGTCAGTGGATCATATTGCTTCTTGCCGTCTTCGACGATCTGTACCTGTTTGCAACCAACCACCTGGCGACCTTGCAGACCGACCAGCACGTTAGGCATGCCGACGTTCGGGAAGACCTTGTTATTCACGCCCCATGGACGTGCAGGATCTTCGTAGAACGAGCGCAGATAACCGTAAAGCCAGTCAGTGCCACGTACGCGAGCGACCAGAGTCAGATCCGGCGGCGCAGCGCCGAACCAGGTCTTGGCGTCCGCCGGCTGCATGCCGATGTTCATGTGGTCGCCGATCTTGGCACCGGTGAACACCAGTTTCTCGAGCATCATTTCGTGTGGAATGCCGAGGTCATCGGCAACCCGCTCGTAACGCTGGAACTTGGCACTGTGGCAACCCATGCAATAGTTGGCAAAGGTACGCGCACCATCTTGCAGGGCAGCTTTGTCGGACACATCGATGTCGACTTTTTCCAGCTCTGGGCCACCGTGTTCGGCGGCGAAAGACAGCACAGGCAAAGCAGCAAAAATCAGAGCAAAAAATAACTTTTTCATCAGCCAGTCACCCTTTCCGGAACCGGTTTGGTCTTCTCGAGCCTGGTGTAGAACGGCATCAGAATGAAGTAGGCGAAGTACAGGAAGGTGCAGATCTGCGACACCAGCGTGCGCTCCGGCGTCGGGGCCAGTACGCCCAGAATGCCGAGGATCACGAACGCGATGCAGAACACCACCAGCCAGATTTTGCTCATCCAGCCCTTGTAGCGCATCGATTTGACCGGACTGCGGTCAAGCCATGGCAGCACGAACAGCAAGGCAATCGAGGCGCCCATGGCGATAACGCCCATGAGTTTGTCCGGAATGGCACGCAAGATCGCGTAGAACGGCGTGAAGTACCAGACCGGTGCAATATGCTCAGGCGTCTTGAACGGATTGGCCTGCTCGAAATTTGGTTTTTCGAGGAAGTAGCCGCCCATTTCCGGGAAGAAGAACACGATAAAGCAGAAGATAAACAGGAACACCACCACGCCGACGATGTCTTTCACGGTGTAGTACGGGTGGAAGGCAATGCCGTCCAGCGGAATACCGTTTTCGTCTTTGTGCTTCTTGATGTCGACGCCGTCAGGGTTGTTCGAGCCGACTTCATGCAGCGCCAGAATGTGCAGCACCACCAGACCGAGAATCACGATCGGTAGCGCGACAACGTGCAGGGCGAAGAAGCGGTTCAAGGTGATCCCGGAGATCAGGTAGTCACCACGAATCCACTGGGTCAGGTCGTTACCGATGACCGGAATCGCACCGAACAGCGAGATGATTACCTGGGCACCCCAGTAGGACATCTGGCCCCACGGCAGCAGGTAACCCATGAACGCTTCAGCCATCAGTGCCAGGTAGATCAGCATGCCGAAGACCCACACCAGCTCACGAGGCTTCTGATACGAACCGTAGAGCAGGCCACGGAACATGTGCAGATAGACCACGATGAAGAACGCCGAAGCGCCGGTCGAGTGCAGCAGACGCAGGATCGAGCCGTACTCGACGTCGCGCATGATGTATTCAACGGAGGCAAACGCCTCTTCTGCCGACGGCGTGTAGCTCATCGTCAGCCAGACACCGGTGACGATCTGGTTGACCAGCACCAGCAGCGCCAGGGAGCCGAAGAAGTAGAAGAAGTTGAAGTTTTTTGGAGCGTAATACTTGCTGAGATGGTCTTCCCACATTTTGGTCGCGGGGAAGCGCGCATCAACCCAATCCATGAACTTGCTCATCACGCTTTCTCCGTATCGACGCCAATGACAATCAGGTCATCGGTCTCATAGGAATGCGGGGGAACTGGCAGATTCAAAGGCGCAGGTTGCGACTTGTAGACGCGGCCAGCCAGATCGTAGTGGGAACCGTGGCAAGGGCAGAAATAGCCACCGACCCAGTCTTTACCCAGATCCGCAGGCGCCACTTCGGGACGGAAGGTTGGTGAGCAACCCAGGTGTGTGCAAATGCCGATCAGCAGCAGAATTTCCGGCTTGATCGAACGCACTTCAGGGTCGACATAGGTAGGTTGCGTGGAGTTTTTGGAAGTCGGATCGGAGAGCTGGCCCTCGATCTTCTTGAGATTCCCCAGGATTTCCGCAGTACGGCGGACAATGAACACCGGCTGGCCGCGCCACTCGGCAATCATCTGCTGTCCTGGCTCGATCTTGCTGACATTCACTTTCACCGGTGCACCAGCGGCTTTCGCCTTGGCACTGGGAAACCATGACCCCACGAACGGGACCGCAGCCCCCACCGCTCCTGCAGCACCCACCACGGATGTGGCTGCTACCAAGAAGCGACGCCGGCCTGCATTCACGCCGTCATTGCTCATTCAGTCCTCTCCCATCAGCTTTGTGGCCTGTTAAATCAGGCATCTACTAAATAAATCAATGTTACTTATAAAAATTTTGCCGAGATGGTAATGAAAAGCCCCAATTCTGACAAGGGAATTACCCGGAGCTCCCACCCTCAAGCCTTGTAGTATAGGGGGTCTACGAATGTGGCAAGTTGTCACAGCGCAATTCTTTAATAAATCGCAGGCATAAAAAAACGCCCGGTTCCGTGAGGAATCGGGCGTTCTTTTTTGAACGTGGAAACGAATTAACGCTTCGAGTACTGCGGACGCTTACGCGCTTTACGCAGACCAACTTTCTTACGTTCAACTTCACGGGCGTCGCGGGTAACGAAGCCAGCTTTGCGCAGAGCGCTACGCAGGGTTTCGTCGTAGTCCATCAGAGCGCGAGTGATGCCGTGGCGGATTGCGCCAGCTTGACCACTTACACCACCGCCGATCACGGTGACGTAGATGTCGAATTTCTCGACAGTCTCGGTCAGCTCCAGCGGCTGACGAACTACCATGCGGGCAGTTTCGCGGCCGAAGAAGTTATCCAGCGAACGGTTGTTGATGGAGATATTACCAGTACCCGGACGCAGGAAAACGCGTGCGGTTGCGGTCTTGCGACGGCCAGTGCCGTAATTTTGAGTCGCCGACATAATGTACTATTCCGTTAAAACTTCAGTTCTTGGGGCTGCTGAGCAGTATGTGGGTGTGCAGCGCCCGCATAGACTTTCAGCTTACGGTACATGTCGCGACCCAGTGGGTTTTTAGGCAGCATGCCTTTAACCGCGGTCTCGATCACGCGCTCAGGGGCTTTAGCGATCAGCTTTTCAAAGTTGATCGACTTGATGCCGCCCGGGAAACCGGAGTGGGAGTAGTACATTTTGTCAGTGGTTTTAGCACCGGTAACACGAATCTGCTCAGCGTTGATTACGACGATGTAGTCGCCGGTGTCAACGTGAGGAGTGTACTCAGGCTTGTGCTTGCCACGCAGACGGCTCGCGATTTCGGTGGCCAGACGACCCAGGGTCTGACCAGCAGCGTCGACGACAAACCAGTCGCGCTTTACTGTTTCCGGTTTAGCAGTAAAAGTTTTCATTCTTTATAGCCTCAGGGGCCGCCCTGTAAATTAGACGGCGGATCTTACTGAATAGTGCGTACTTTGACAAGTCAAAGGCAGCCGGATACAGACGCTTTCGGGGGCTCGGGTCGGCGCGTCCGTTCAACGGCAAGATTCTTCGGCGGCGGCGCATCACTTCCACTGCAGAAAGAGGTCGGCAATTATGCAGATTGCGAAAAATATTTCAACCTGCTTTTATGATTGTTTTGCCCAAGGAGCACCCGATGGACTATCGCCAGCTAGGCCGTACCGACCTGAACGTGAGCGCAATCTGCCTCGGCACCATGACCTGGGGCGAGCAAAACACTGAAGCTGAAGCCTTCGCCCAGATCGAACACGCAAAAGAAGCCGGGATCAACTTCATCGACACCGCCGAGATGTACCCGGTGCCGCCAAAAGCCGAAACCTACGCCACTACCGAGCGCTACATCGGCAACTACTTCAAGAGTCGCGGCGACCGCGCCGACTGGATCCTCGCCAGCAAGATCGCCGGCCCAGGCAACACCATCGACTACATCCGCGACAAAAACCTGCGCCACAATCGCCAGCACATCACCGAAGCGGTGGATGCCAGCCTCAAGCGCTTGCAGACCGACTACATCGATCTCTATCAACTGCACTGGCCGGAGCGCAGCACCAACTTTTTCGGACAACTGGGCTACAAACACAAGATCGAAGCCAACCTGACCCCGCTCGAAGACACCCTCGAAGCGCTCGACGAGCAAGTGAAGGCCGGCAAGATCCGCCACATCGGCCTGTCCAACGAAACCCCGTGGGGCACCATGCGCTTCCTCGCCCTGGCCGAGGCCCGTGGCTGGCCGCGTGCGGTGTCGATCCAGAACCCGTACAACCTGCTCAACCGCAGCTTCGAGATCGGTCTGGCGGAGATCGCCATCCGCGAACAATGCGGCCTGCTGGCCTATTCACCACTGGCGTTCGGTTTCCTGTCAGGCAAGTACGAAGGTGGCGCCCGTCCGCCGAAAGGTCGCCTGAGCCTCTACAGCCGCTTCAGCCGCTATTTCAACGCGCAGTCGGAAGCAGCGTGCAGTCGTTACGTTGCACTGGCCCGCGAACACGGTCTGGATCCGGCGCAAATGGCGCTGGCGTTCGTGACCCGGCAACCGTTCGTCACCAGCAACATCATTGGTGCGACGACGCTTGAGCAACTGGACACCAACATTGCCAGTTTCGATCTGAAGCTTTCCGATGAAGTGCTGGAAGGGATCGAGGCTATTCACAAGGATCATCCGAATCCGGCGCCTTGATCGACCGCTAAAAGCTTCGCGAGCAGGCTCGCACCCACAGGTACAGCGATCCATTGTGGGAGCGAGCCTGCTCGCGAAGAGGCCAGTCGGATCGCCTCAACAGCGGAACGCGGAGCGTCCCCGGCGACATTCCCACGCAGAGCGTGGAAACGAAGATCAGAGCGACCGCGCAATGATCTCCTTCATGATTTCATTGGTGCCGGCATAGATCCGCTGCACACGCGCATCCGCCCACGCCCGGGCCACCGGGTATTCCCACATGAATCCGTAGCCGCCGTGCAACTGCACGCACTCGTCGAGCACCTTGCATTGCAGGTCGGTGCCCCAGTATTTAGCCATCGCCGCCGTCGGCACGTCGAGCTTGCCCTGCAGGTGCAGCTCCAGGCAGCGGTCGACGAAGACCCGGCCGATCTGAATCTCGGTGGCCATCTCCGCCAGTTTGAAGCGCGTGTTCTGGAAGTCGGCGATCGCCTTGCCGAACGCCTTGCGATCACGGGTGTAATCAAGCGTCCATTTCAGCGCAGCTTCGGCTGAGGCCAGACCACCGATCGCCACGGTCAGACGCTCCTGCGGCAGTTCCTGCATCAAGTAGGTAAACCCTGCCCCGGCCTGCCCCAAGAGGTTTTCCTTCGGTACGCGCACGTCCTGGAAAAACAATTCCGACGTGTCCTGGGCCTTCATTCCGACCTTCTCCAGACGCTTGCCCTTCTCGAAGCCCGGCGTATTCGCCTCCACCACAAACAGACTGGTGCCCTTGGCGCCGGCCTTCGGATCAGTCTTGGCGACGACGATGACCAGGTCAGCCAGAAAGCCGTTGGTGATGAATGTCTTGGAGCCGTTGATCACGTACTCGTCGCCGTCCAGCACTGCGGTGGTCTTGACCCCTTGCAGGTCGGAGCCGGCGCCCGGCTCGGTCATGGCGATGGCACTGACCATCTCGCCCGAGACCAGTTTCGGCAGGTACTTGTGCTTCAGCGCCTCGCTGCCGTAATGCAGGATATACGGCGCGACGATGTCCGAATGCAGTGAGAAACCGATACCGGTCAACCCGAGACGACCGACCTCCTCGATCACCACCGCGCTGTACAGAAAGTCCGCGCCCAGGCCGCCGTATTCTTCCGGCAGATGCGAGCAGAGCATCCCCGCCTCCCCTGCCTTGTTCCACAGCTTGCGGTCGATGTGGCCCTGTTTCTCCCATTGCGCATGGAACGGCACGGCCTCTTTTTCAAGGAAGGTTCGTACGCTGTCACGGAACAATTCGTGCTCGGAGCTGAACAAGGTTCTGGGGATCATGCGGCACCTTTCTTTCTTGTTGAATGGATATGACCTTCAGAGACTAAGCCCCACCTCCGATACAGGACACTGGACACATCCGACAAAAAATAAGACGATCCAGCCGTCTGGTGACCACTTTCCCTTATAAAAACAAAACAAAAGTTGAATTATGTCCAAGCAAGTCTCCACGCCCTTGCGGCGCGTCAGCATCCTGGCAATCGACCGGGTTTTCGCATCCACTCTCATGCAGGCCAAGGATTTCTTCCATCTGGCCAGTCTGCGTTACGGCAAACAACTGGGCCACGGCCTGACACCGGCGTTCGAAACGCGCCTGGTCAGCCCCGATGGCAAACCGGTAAACAGTTTCAGTGACGTGGTGATGCCGGTGGACGGCGGCCTGGAAAACGCCGATGTCATCGTCCTCCCGGCATTCTGGGACGACTTCGAAACGCTTTGCGGTCGTTATCCACAGATTCTGCCGTGGTTGCGCGAACAACACGCCCGTGGCGCCGTGCTCTGCGGCGAAGCCACCGGAGTGTTCTGGCTGGCCGAGGCCGGGTTGCTCAACGGCAAGGAAGCGACCACCTACTGGCGTTTCTTCAATGCGTTCGCCGAGCGTTTCCCGAAGGTTTACCTCAATCAGGACAAACACCTGACCGACGCCGACAACCTGTATTGCGCCGGCGGCACGACGTCGGCGTGCGATCTCTATATCTACCTGATCGAACGCTTCTGCGGGGCCAACGTGGCGCAAGCCGTGGCCCGCGACATTCTTTATGAAGTGCAGCGCAGCTATTCGCCGGGGCGTATCGGTTTCGGCGGCCAGAAGCTGCATCAGGACGTGATCATCCTGCAGATCCAGCACTGGCTCGAAGAGCACTTCGCAGACAAGTTCCGCTTCGAAGACGTGGCTCGCGAGCATGGCATGAGCATCCGCAACTTCATGCGCCGCTTCCAGACCGCCACCGGCGACAAGCCGCTGCATTACCTGCAACGCCTGCGTATCGAGACCGCCAAAGGCTTGTTGTCCGGCAGCCGCAAGAGCATCAAGACCATCAGTTATGAGGTCGGCTACGACGACGCGAGCTTCTTTGCGCGGCTGTTCCGCCAGCACACTGAATTGTCGCCGAACCAGTATCGGCAGCAGTTTCAGCAGGCAGCTTAACCCCCCCCCGATGATCGTTCCCACGCTCTGCGTGGGAATGCTGCCAATGGACGCTCTGCGTCCGCCCCGGAATGTGACGCAGAGCGTCACGGTATGCATTCCCACGCGGAGCGTGGGAATGATCAGTGTGCGCGGGCCGGTGAATTCGAGATAAAAAAAGGGCCTGTAATTGCAGGCCCTTTTTATTCGCCGAATCTGTTTAAGGCTTGTGTGCCCGGGACAAGAATTCGTGCGATTGCATCTCCAGCAGACGGCTCAGCGTACGCTGGAATTCGAACGTCAGGCGTCCGCCGGTGTACAGGTCTTTCAACTCGACTTCGGCAGAAATGATCAGCTTGACGTTACGGTCGTAGAACTCGTCGACCATGTTGATGAAGCGCCGGGCGATGTCGTCGGTGGTGACACTCATCTGCTCGACGCCGCTGAGCAGCACGGCGTGGAAGATCTTGCCCAGTTCGATGTAGTCGTTCTGGCTGCGTGGGCCGTCGCACAGTTCGCGGAAATCGAACCAGGCCACGTCATCGCAGGTGCGCAAGGCGCGGATTTCGCGGTTCTCGATCATCAGCACATCGTTCTCGACCGCTGCAGTGCACTCTGGCGTCAGCGCACGGAAGCTCTTGCGCAGGCTTTCGTGAGCCGCTTCGTCCAGCGGATAGTGGAACAGCTCCGCCTGTTCGAGGTGACGCAGACGGTAGTCGACGCCGCTGTCGACGTTGACGATTTCGGTGTTCTGCTTGATTAGCGCGATGGCCGGCAAGAAGCGTGCACGCTGCAGGCCGTCCTTGTACAGGCCGTCCGGGACGATGTTCGAGGTCGCGACCAGGGTCACGCCGTTCTTGAACAGTTCTTCCATCAGCGTGCCGAGGATCATCGCGTCGGTGATGTCGGAGACGAAGAATTCATCGAAGCAGATCACCCGCGATTCAGTCGCAAAGCGCTTGGCGATGATGGTCAGCGGGTTTTTCTCGCCGCCAAGGGTTTTCATCTCTTCGTGCACACGCTTCATGAAGCGGTGGAAGTGGGTACGGGTCTTTTCCTTGAACGGCAGCGCTTCGAAGAAGGTGTCGACCAGGTAAGTCTTGCCGCGGCCCACACCGCCCCAGAAATACAGACCCTTGACCGGCGTCTGATCCTTCTTGCCGAACAGCTTGCTCAGCAGGCCCGGCTTGTTCTGGTCAGCGGCGATCAGATCTTCGTACAGGCGCTGCAAATGACGCACAGCAGTTTCCTGCGCGGCGTCGTGAAAGAAGTCCGGGCGTTTCAGATCAGCTTGGTATCGTTCTAGGGGCGTCATAATTCGTTAGCAAGGCAACAAAAACGGGCCGTCACTGTAGCGACGGCCCGTAGGAATGGCAATCAGCCCTTGGTCGGGCCGCGCCGTGGATTAGTCCTGAACCGGGGTCAGCGCAACGCGCAGGGCCTCGATGGCCGCATCACGTGCAGCGGCATCGGCGAAGGCCGGGCTGTCGCCGACGCACTCGCCTTGCAGCCAGACACTGAAGCTCAGGTCTTGATTGCGGATGTCCAGCGCCTGACCGGATTGCAGTTGCTTGGTCACCTGGCCTGCGGTTTTGCCGTCGGCGAAGTTGCGCGACAGCAGCAGTTGCTCGCCATCGGCCGCCAGCAGACGGAAACGGAAGCTGCCGTCGTCTTCGCGGAAGCTGACGAAACGCGCGGCTTTCGCGGCTTTCTTTTTGGTGGTTGCAGCGACTTGCACCTGATTGACGAAAGAACGCAGGCCAACCGCTTCACGCAATTCATTGAGGAACGGCGTCGCCACAGCACGGGCCTTCTTCGCGCCGATTTGCAGGATGTCTTCCAGGTCTGCCGGGCGCTCGATCAACTGGTGATACTTGTCGCGCGCTTCGCCGAGGTCGTTGTCCAGCAGCTGGAACAGACGATTCTTCGCCTCGCCCCAACCCAAGCCACCGAGCAGTTCGCTGCGGAACTCGTCAGCCTGCGCAGGCGTGGCGAACGCCTGGAACAAGGTGAACAGGTGCGAGTTGTCCGGATCTTTCGCTTCGCCCGGCGCTTTGGAGTCGGTGACGATACGGGAGATCGCGTCCTTCATCTCTTTGGCGCTGGAAAACAACGGAATGGTGTTGTCGTAGCTTTTCGACATCTTGCGCCCGTCGAGGCCTGGCAATGTCGCCACGCTTTCCTCGATCAGCGCTTCGGGCATGGTGAAGAACTCTTTGCCCTGGCCGAACAGGTGATTGAAGCGCTGACCGATGTCACGCGCCATTTCCACGTGCTGGATCTGGTCACGACCGACCGGCACCTTGTGTGCGTTGAACATCAGGATGTCCGCCGCCATCAGCACCGGGTAGCTGTAGAGGCCCATGGTGATGCCCGCATCCGGGTCTTCACCGGTCTCGACGTTCTTGTCCACCGAGGCCTTGTAGGCGTGCGCGCGGTTGAGCAGGCCCTTGGCCGCGACGCAAGTCAGCAGCCAGGTCAGCTCAGGGATTTCCGGGATGTCGGACTGACGGTAGAACGTCACGCGGTCGACATCCAGGCCACCGGCCAGCCAGGTCGCGGCGATTTCCAGACGCGAGCGCTGGATGCGCAGCGGGTCATCGCATTTGATCAGGGCGTGGTAGTCGGCCAGGAAGTAGAACGAATCGGCATTGCTGTCGCGGCTGGCAAGGATCGCCGGGCGGATGGCGCCGGCGTAGTTGCCCAGGTGCGGCGTGCCGGTAGTGGTGATGCCGGTGAGGATACGGGTACGGTTCGTCATGGGTAATCGCTTGTCAGACTGCAATCAATTCGAGAGACGCGGCAGGAGCAGATCCTTGAGATCGGTCAGCTTGCCATGAAAAAAGTGTCCGCATTCTGCCACTTTCAGCAGCTCATGGGGGCGATGGAGTTGTTCCGACCAGTCGTAGACCAGTTGCGGATCGATCACTTCGTCGGTTTCCGGCTGGATCACGGTGAGTTCGCCCTGCTGCGGCAGTTGATCCTGATCGCCCAGGCGCATCACCGCCGGCGCGACCATGAACAGGTGCTTGAGCTGCACGCCGTGGGCTTCGAGACGACCGCCGAGACTTGCTGCAACAAATCCGCCAAAGGAGAAACCGAACAGGGTCAGCGGCAGATCCGGGTGTTTCTCGCGCAGCCATGCGGCGGCGGCCTGAGCGTCGTCGACTTCACCGCTGCCCATGTCGTGGGAGCCTTCGCTGGCGCCGACGCCGCGATAGTTGAAGCGCAAGGTAATCAGACCCGCGTCACGTGCGGTGCGCTGCAGGGTCGAGACGACCTTGTTGAGCATGGTGCCGCCCTGCACCGGGTTGGGATGGCAGATCAACGCGACGCCGCGTGGCTGCTCATTATCCAGGTACAGCGCTTCAATCTGGCCGACTGGGCCGGCAATCACTACAGGGGTTTCACGCATCAGCAAGGAAGGAACTCCGTGACCTCGAATCGGGTCGACTCGTCTAGCAAATTGTCTGTGCCAATCTATTGCGAGTGAATCGCGGTATACAGCGCAGGTTCGAGCCGTTAACGTAAAGCAAAGCCGTTTATAGAGGAAGGACTCGTGGAACACTCGCTCTTAGTTTGGTTGTTACCGACTCTTGCCCTGGTTGTGGGTGTCGCCATTGGATTCCTGATCGCTCGCGTCGCACCGAATGCCGCGCCGAGCCGTACGCAGCGTCAACTGGATGATATCCAGGAGCGTTTCGACAGCTATCAGAACGAGGTGGTCACCCACTTCAACAGCACTGCGATGCTGGTCAAGAAGCTGACCCAGAGCTATCAGGAAGTACAGGATCATCTCGCCGAGGGCGCCAACCGCCTGGCCCTGGACGAGCAGACCCGTCAACGCCTGATCGCCGCTTTGCACGCCGATGCCGCACAGGCACCGCGCGAACGCCTGACGCCGCCGCGCGATCAGGAGCCGCCACGCGACTACGCACCGAAAACCCCGAACTCACCGGGCATGCTCGATGAGCACTATGGCTTGAAGAAGTAATCAGCGGTTTGCAGAAGTAGTCAGCCTTCGCTGCAAACAAAAAGCCCCCGGACAGTGATGTGTCCGGGGGCTTTTTTGTGTCCGATGATTTGTGGCTGATTGTTATGCCCCCTTCGCGAGCAAGCTCGATCCCACAGGGTCAGGCGTGGAACACAAATTTTGTGTACACCATCACCACCTGTGGGAGCGAGCTTGCTCGCGAAGGGGCCGGCACGGGCCACACAAAAAAATGCCCGATCACCAGGACCGGGCATTTCTTCATTCAGGCATTCAGTTACGGATACTGCTGAACCGTACCCGGCTGTTGCTGCTGACCACCATACTGCTGACCCGGAATCGCCTTCAGGTTGACTTCAACGCGGCGGTTCTGCGCACGGCCATTGACGTCACCGTTGCTGGCAATCGGGTTATCCGGACCAGCGCCACGGGCCGAGAGGTTGGCACCGCTGACACCTTGCGAAGTCAGGTAGGTTGCCACGCTCTGCGCACGACGCTGGGACAGGTCCATGTTGTGCTGGCGGGCGCCGGTGCTGTCGGTGTAACCGACGATTTCGATCTGGTTCTGATTGAACTCTTTCAGCGAATTCGCCAGGTTGTTCAGTGGCTGATAGAAGCTTGGCGCGATGTTCGCCGAATCGGTGGCGAAGGTGATGTTGCCCGGCATGATCAGTTTGATCTGATCGCCCTGACGCTGCACTTCAACCCCGGTGTTGGCCATGCTGGCGCGCAGTTTTTTCTCTTGCTGGTCGGCGTAGTAACCGTAACCGGCGGCCGAAGCACCCACCACCGCCGCGCCGATCAAGGCACCCTTGCCACGGTTGTTGTGGTCGATGGCAGCACCCGCCAGGGCACCGGCCAAAGCGCCGAGACCGCCGTACTTGGCGGTTTTGCTCATGCCTTGCGAGCCACCGTCGGCCTGCCCCTGATTGTCATACGGGTTAGGTGAGGCGCAGCCGGCCAACATGGCCACAGCGGTAGCAACAATAATCAAACGAGGCGTGGTGAACATGAAGAGCTCCTGGTTTTTTCGCATTCTGTGTGGCAGCGGCCCTAGGCAATAGACCTTTGCGGGCGTTGGATCATGACAATGCCGAAAAATTCCGCCGCACACTCGTGACAAAATGTTTAGGCGCGCACGAACGGGTTTTCGCGCATTTCATCCCCAAGACGCGTGTCCGGGCCATGCCCGGTGATCACTGTTGCGTCTTCGTCCAGGGTGTACAGCCGCTGCTTGATCGATCGCACGATGGTCGCCTGATCGCCGCCCCACAAATCCGTGCGTCCTACGCCGCGACGAAACAGCGTGTCGCCGGCAATCAACAGCTTAGCCTCGGAAAACCAAAAACTCATGGAACCGGGTGTATGTCCCGGCGTATGCAGCGCCACACCGCAGCCGCAGGCCAGTTCTTCATCGTCGCTCAACCAGCGATCCGGCGACGGCACCGGGGTGTAAGGCACGCCGAACATCTGGCATTGCATCTCGAGGTTGTCCCACAGGAATTGATCCTCTTTGTGCAGATGCAGGGTCGCCCCCGTCTTTTCTTTCATCTGCCCGGAGGCGAGGAAGTGATCGAGATGCGCGTGGGTGTGGATGATGCTGACGACTTTCAGGCCGTGGGCATCGAGGCGCGCCATGATCAGGTCGGGATTGCCGCCCGGGTCGACGACGATGGCTTTTTTGCTGATCGGGTCGCCGATGATCGTGCAGTTGCACTGGAGCGGGCCGACGGGGAAGGTCTCGCGAATGAGCGCAGGGCTGGGAGCAGTCATGGGAAATCCTGGACGAACGGTAGTGGGGCTTGTTTCAGAATTCTACTTCAAAAGCCGATACAGATCGCCCGGTCAGTAATTTGACGCCACCAATCAGAAAAATAGTGGCCCAATGATGTCAAACAGTCTGGTTCTGGTGCAAAATCGCATTTTTTTGTAGCGGTCGCATTCAGGAAGGGCCGCAGCGCACTCAGGAAATCCACGCATGCCTACGCCCTTGACGTACTCCTTCACGTTTCCCGCTTCACTGACTGGCAACGCGCTCGTCGACAGCCTTATTGCCGGTAAATTCTGGCTCGGATCCGACTGAAATCCGTTCGGGGCGACCAACCTCAGCTATAGCTTCATGGCTCCGGGGACTTCGTATTTCGCCACCAATTACAGCCCCAAGAATGAATACAACGCACTGTATGAACTGACGACCGCGCAGAAGACTTCGATTATCGGGGCCCTGGGGGCGTGGAGCGCCGTTGCCAACATCAATTTCACCCTCACCAGCGATAACCTGGGCACTGTGGGTGATCTGCGCTTCGGCGGCTATCGATTGATGGACAACAAAACGGCGGCTTGGGCTTACTTTCCTGACAACCTGCCCGCTGCGGGCGATGTATGGGTCGGGATGGCTACCGATGATCCGAATCCGGTCAAGGGCACCTACGATTACCTGACGTTTGTGCATGAAATCGGACATGCCCTGGGCCTCAAGCATCCTTTCGATACAAGTGCAGCCAACAAACAATTGCTCGATCCGTCGTTTGATGACGTTCACTTCACCGTGATGAGTTACAACAGCAACTACTCCTATCAGCCAACGACGCCAATGGTGCTGGACATCATTGCGATGCAAAGCCTGTATGGCGCCAACATGCTTTGGCAAACCGGCGACAACGTGTACAAATGGGATGCCAACCAGTCCGTCTTCGAGACGATCTGGGATGCAGGTGGCAATGACACCATTGATGGCAGCAACCAGCTCGCAGCCGTCAACATCAATTTGAATGAGGGCGCCTACAGTCAGATCGGCAAAGCCTTCACCGACCTCACCAACAACACCTTGGTCAATGACGGACTCGGGATCGCGATTGGTGCCAAGATCGAGAACGCCATTGGCTCGGCTTTCAACGACAAGCTGACCGGCAACGATCTGAATAATACCCTCAACGGTATGGCCGGGGCCGACACCATGATCGGCGGTGCCGGCAACGACACCTACTACGTCGACAACATCGGTGACGTGGTTGTCGAGACCGGCACCTCGCTGACCGAAATCGACAGGGTCTTCGCCTCCATCGACTACACCCTCGGCGCCAATGTCGAGAACGTGCTGCTCACCGGCACTGCCAACCTCAACGGGACCGGCAACGAGCTGAACAACCGCATGACCGGTAACGCCGGCAACAACATCCTCGATGGCAAGGCCGGGGCCGACACCATGATCGGCGGTGCCGGCGACGATACCTATATCGTCGACAACGCTGGTGACATCGTCACCGAACTGAGCGGTGAAGGCCATGATCTGGTCAAGTCCTCGGTCAGCTACACCTTGTCTGCCAATGTCGAGGACGGCCAACTGTTTGGCAGCGGCGTACTTGATCTGACCGGCAACGACCTGAATAACGTGCTCACCGGTACTGACGGGGTCAATACCCTCAATGGCGGCCTGGGCGCCGATACCATGATCGGTGGCGCCGGCAACGACACCTACTACGTCGACAACATCGGTGACGTGGTTGTCGAGACCGGCACCTCACTGACCGAAATCGACCGGGTCTTCGCCTCCATCGACTACACCCTCGGCGCCAATGTCGAGAACGTACTGCTCATCGGCACTGCCAACCTCAACGGTACCGGCAACGAGCTGAACAACCGCATGACCGGCAACGATGGCAACAACACCCTCGATGGCGGCTTGGGCGCCGATACCATGATCGGCGGTCTGGGCAACGACACCTACATCGTCGACAACGCCGGCGACACGGTCATCGAAACCAGCACTCTGGCCAGTGAAATAGATACCGTACGGTCGTCGGTGAACTGGACTCTGGGTGACAACCTGGAAAATCTCGAACTGACAGGCAGCAGCAACCTCAACGGTACCGGTAACGCCCTGAACAACAAATTGACTGGCAATGACGGCAACAACCTGCTCAACGGCGGAGCCGGCAATGACATTCTCATCGGCGGTCTGGGCACCGATACGCTGACGGGTGGTTCAGGTGCTGACACCTTCGTGTTCAACGCGTGGAACGAAACCGGTACTGGCAATCTGCGCGACGTCATCACTGACTTCAACAGCGCACAGGGCGACAAAATCGACCTGACGAAATTTGATGCCAACCTGCTGGATGCTGGTTTCAACGGTTTCTCTTTCATCGGTGCAGCCGATTTCACCGGCGCAGGCCAACTGCGCTTCGTCGACCACGTGCTGTCAGGCAACGTCAGCGGCAACACCGGTGCCGACTTCGAGATCCAGCTGGTGGGTGTGAACAGCTTCAGCGCCAACGATCTGGTGGCCTGATACAACCGCTATCCGACCTGCTCGCAGGTCGGATAGCCAACAAAAACGCCCCGACTGCTCGGGGCGTTTTTGTTGGCGTCGATCAAGTTCGCGGCGCTAGGTCAAAACGCCCAGCGCCTTCGCTCGCGCCACCGCCTGCGTACGCCGCTCCACCCCCAACTTGCTGTTGATGTGGCTGGCATGAGTTTTTACCGTATGCAACGAAATGAACAATTGCTCGCTGATTTCCTGATTCGAACAGCCCTGGGCAATCAAACGCAGTACCGCCAGCTCGCGACTGCTGAGTTGTTCGGCAGCCGCGGACTCAATGACCGGCCGTGCCGGCACCTGCGGAAAATGCGCCAGTAACTGCTGTCCTGCCAACGCCGGTGAGGCGTGCAATTGGCTGCGCAACCAGTCCGGATGTTCTCTGATCAGTGCGTCAAACGGCTGCATCACGCCACCAGCCGCCGCTTCCAGCGCTTGACTCAACGCCTTGCGCGCCTCCGGTTCGCGGCCAGTGCCCAGCAACAAGGCGACCTTCTGCGCCAGCGCCATCACACACAGCAACTGTCGACCGGTTTGCTGACCGTTTTCCAACAGCACATTCAACCGCCCTTCGGCGAGCATCGGTTGCCCTTGAACCACATCAAGCAACGCTTGCTGCAGCTCGACGTGCAACGGCAGCTGTGGATGAAATTCCGGTGGCGCCGCTGCGCGTTCGCCGGTGTAGGTCTGGCCCAGTCGTGCCAGCCAGGCCTCGGCCAGATCGATTCGGCCTTGCGCCAGCCACAGTTCGCATTTGACCAGGGTAATCATCGCCAGGTAATAGATCGGCGGCACGTCCCAGATATGCATCAGGCGCTCAGCTTCGGCGAGCTCGGCAAAAGCCTTGGCAAACTCGCCTGAACTTCCGTCCAGACGAGCGATCACGCAGTGGCCGATCAACACGCTGATATCGCGACAGGCGCGCGCTTCAGCCAGCCCGGTCAGCAATCGAGCACGGGCTGCCTGTGGCTGCAGGCGCATGGACAACAGAAAACCTTCGTATAGGGTCAGCCGCGCACGCACCGCGTACAGACGTTGCGCCGACAGCCCGCGCAGACGATCGAGGCCCTGATGCACCTCATCCAGTGCGCGCAGAATTTCCCCGCGCGACTGCAATACCCGCGCCCGGTCGTAATGCGCCAGGGCCTCGAACAACGGGTTGCCGACGCGTTGCGCCAGCTCAAGGGACTCTCGATTCAAGCCCCGGGCACGCCACAGGTCGCCGTCGGCAATCGCCAGATTGGATAACGTCGACAGGCACATCAGCCGTTGCCCGTAACGCTTGACCGGCAGGCTTTCCAGCGCCTCGCTGCAATAGCGCTGGGTCAGCTCACGATGCCCGCGCCCACGGGCGATGATCCCGCTGAGCGCCAGCCACTGCGCGAGCATCGACTTCTGCGCGGAAGCCGAGGGTGCCGGCAGAAAGCGGCTCAGATGACTGGATAACTCTTCGGCAGCATCAAGCTGACAGGCGAGCCCCAACGCCCAGCTGTACAGCACGATCAACCGAGGCGTACTGATCAGCAGGCTGTCGGGCAAGTCCATTTTCCAGCGCAGCAGCATGCCGACATTCTGTTCGGCGAGCAGTTGCTCCTCGGACAGGTTCTGCACCAAGTTGGCCGCGACATCCAGATGACCGGCGCGCAAGGCCTGCTCTACCGCTTCATCCAGCAAGCCTTGAGCATTGAACCAGCGGCAGGCGCGCAGGTGTAAGGTCGCCGCCGGCACCAGAGTCTGGGTGACGGGTCGGCTGCGCAGCAAATCGGAAAACAGATGGTGGTAGCGATACCAGTGACCGTGTTCGTCCAACGGCACCAGAAATACCTGATGCGCCAACAAAAACCGGAGAATTTCGGCGCTGTCGTGGGCTTCGCGCACCGCATCGCACAGCTCGCTGCAGAATCGCTCTTGAGGCGCGGTGTCGTAGAGAAACGCCTGCACCTCGGCGGGCAGACAATCAATGACTTCTTCCAGCAGGTAATCGCGGATCAGCCCTTCCCCGCCGTTCAGTGCGGGTGGCAACGCAGCCTCGCTGCCGGCCTCGGAGACCGCGAGCAACCAGAAACGCAGCCCGGCGACCCAGCCCTCGCTGCGCTGGATCAGGTTCTCCAGGGCTTCGCCACGCAATGAGCTGCTGTGCCGGTCGAGCAGCGCCAGCGCTTCATCATGGGTCAGACGCAGATCCTGTTCATGCAGCTCGAGCAACTGGCGCGACAAGCGCAGACGCGCCAGATGCCAGTCCGGGCGCTGACGACTGGTGACCATGACCAGCAAGCCATTGGGCAAGTGATTGAGGAAAAACTGCAGGCAACGGTCGAGCACCGGCCCTTGGGCGAGATGGTAATCGTCGAGCACCAGCAACAGCGGCGCCGTGGGTTGCAGTTGCAGCGCCAGCTCATCGAGCAAGCCGTCGAGCCATTCTTCGAAGGCAAATGGCTGATGGCGCTGGCGCATTTTCAACAGCCCGAGCGCGCGGCTGCCCAGGTCCGGATAGTAATCCTGCAGCCCTTCCAGCAATCGCTCGAGAAACCGCCCCGGGTCGTTGTCTCGCGGGCTCAGGCCCAACCAGAGACTTTGCCAGTGCGCCGGCAGGCTCTGACAGAACTCCACCGCCAGCGAACTCTTGCCGAAACCTGCAGGGGCGCAGACCAGCAACAGACGTCCACCGAGGCCGGCGCTCAGGCGCTCGCACAGACGCGGTCGCAATACGTATCCGTCGGGCAACGGCGGGCGAAAAAAACGCCCGTCCAGTGTCGCGACGGCAACGCTTGCAGGACCCGGAAGCGGGGACAGATCAGTCATGGCCGGCTCTTGTTTGAATGGCTGTTGGCGGCGTGGCAGATGTCCGCAGACTAGCCTTAAACGGCGTGCATATGAAGTTGTTGCTACAAATGGCTACAAAATCGCTACGCAAAAAAAACGCCCCGAACCAGTCGGGGCGTTTTTTCGAGGATGCGGCCTCGGGTCAAAGCTTAGCGGATACCGTCCTGGCCCAGGTTGCCCGGCTGGAATTCGCTTTTGGTGGCAGAGAAGCCGAAGTCATACGCCGATTTCTCTTCGTTCTTCATGCCCAGTGCCAGGTAGCGGCCCGATTGCAGGTCATACAGGGCTTCCAGCGCGTACCACGGAACCTGCTTGTCGTAGTAGTCCTCGGCATGCGCCTCGGCCACACGCCACAGCTGACCGCGACCGTCGTAATGGTCGATGACCGCTGCCTGCCAGGTGTCTTCGTCGATGTAGAAGTCACGTTTGGCGTAGATGTGACGCTGACCCGGTTTCAGGGTTGCCACCACGTGCCAGACGCGACGCAGCTCGTAGCGGGTCAGGTCCTGGTTGATATGGCCGGCCTTGATGATGTCGGTGTACTTGAGGGTCGGCGAATCGATCTTGTAGCTGTTGGAGGCAATGTAGATTTCTTTCTTGCCTTCAAGCTTCCAGTCATAGCGATCCGGCGCACCGTTGTACATGTCGAGGTTGTCGGAGGTACGCAAACCGTCCGCGGCAGTACCCGGACCGTCATAGGACACTTGCGGTGCCTGGCGCACGCGACGCTGACCGGTCGCGTAGACCCACGCCTTGCGCGGCTCCTTCACCTGGTCGAGGGTTTCGTGCACCAGCAGCACGGTACCGGCCAGGCGGGCCGGCGCGGTCACTTTCTGCTTGAAGTAGAACAGGATGTTGCCCGGGTTGGCCGGATCGTAGTCCTTCATCTTGTCGCGGAACACGAACTGGTCCTGGAAATACACCAGGCTGAACGAGCCGTTGGTTTGCGGGGTCGCCTGGGTCACCAGACGGGTCACGCTGCCCCCGCGATAGCGGGTGATGTGGTTCCAGATCACTTCCAGACCGCTTTTCGGAATCGGGAACGGCACAGCCGTGTCGAAGTTTTCCAGACCGTTGCCGCCAGCGACCAGATTGGTGGTGGTGGCGTTTTTCTTGATGGCGGCGAACACGCCATCCGGCACGGTCGAACCGCGATGGGACGGGTAGACCGGCATTTTGAAAGTGTCCGGATAACGCTTGAACATCGCGTACTGGCCCGGAGCGAGCTTGTCCTTGTACTGGTCGACGTTTTGAGCGGTGATGGTGAACAGTGGTTTTTCACTGCCGAACGGATCGGACAGGAAGCCCTTGCTGTCGACCGTGCCGGCATTTTTCGGCAGCGGTTTCCAGGCCGGGATCGAGCCGTCGGCGTTACCGGCCATTTCGGCGCCCATCGGGGTCAGGCTCTTGCCCAGCTTGTCGGCTTCGGCGGCGGGAACGGCCGCCATGACGCTGGTCGCCAGCAACGACAATCCCAGAACACCGGCGTGGAACAGACTCTTTGTTATTTTCATATGTATGTTCGTCCTGAAAAAACTCTGCTTAGAAGTTCACGCCAACGCTGAGGGCAACGAAGTCGCGATCATCCACTGTGCTGTAGTCGCCACCAAAGAAGTTGGTGTAGGCCAGACTCGCGGTGTAGGTGTTCTGGTATTCGGCATCCAGACCGAGGCTGATCGCTTTGCGACCTTCCTCGAAGTTGCCGCCAGGGCCTGGCGAGTAGCCTTTCACGTCGTGCGACCAGGCTACGTTCGGCTTGAGGTTCACACCGGCGAACACGTCGCTGTAATCCCAGATGGCGCGAGCGCGATAGCCCCACGAGGTGGCCGTGGTGAAACCGTCGTTGTTGCAGTTGCTGGAAACGTTGTCGCGCGAAGCCCCTGGGCCGGCACCGTTGATGGTGGAGGTGTTGAGGATCTGCGAGCAGGTGTTGAGGCCGCCGGTCGATGGCAACTCACCCGGACCGAACACTGGGTCGCGGCCGTAACGGGCTTCGGATTTGCTTTCCAGGCCACCGACGTGGGTCACACCGACTTCACCTACCAGGGTCAGACGGTTGGCACCCATCACCTGATCGAAGAAGTGCGTCAGGGTGGTTTGCAGTTGGGTGATCTCTTTGCGGTTGTAGCCGTGCAGGTCCTGGCCAGGCACACCGTTGAGGATCGACGCATTGGTCAACGCGCCACCCAGCGGCCGCACGCCGGCGAACAGGATGTCGGTGGAGTTCAACTGCACCGGCGCATTCGGCCGGTAGCTGACCTCACCGCTCCACGCCGTACCGGTAGGCAGGGTGGTGGAGAAGCTCAGACCGTACAGGCGAATGTCTTCAGGGTATTCGATGAAGTATTCCGAGTTGCCCGCGACCACCAGCGGCCCCAGCGCCTGGAACGGCCCTGGCAACGCCTTGACGCCGTTATAAATCGACTGCGGCGCACCGGTGGCGCTGAAGATCGGCGCACGGCTGTGGTAGTTCATGAAGTAGGCACCGAACTCGGTGGCCAGCGGGTCGAACATGTACTTGGCAGACACGCCCCACTGCCCGCTGTCACGCGCATTGCGGTTAGGCGAACGGCGCACCAGCACACCTTCATCGTTGACGTCGACGCCAGCGTTGGCCAACGGGCCGAGCGCGATGCCCGGAATCGTCGAACGCTTGTTCAGGACTCGCAGGTTGTCGTCGCAACCGGTGGTCACGATGTCCGGCTGCGAGAAGAACGTGCCGCAGTTGTCGGTCACGGTTTTCTGCCAGTCGATCTGGTAGAAACCTTCGGCCGAGAGGTTTTCGGTGATGCTCTGGGACACGTAGAACATGTTGACCGGGATCAGGCCTTCCTTGATCTCGGCACCCGGACGGCGGAACGCGGAAACGTCGATCGGGTTGATCGAGTTGATGCCGCCGCCGATGAAGGTACTTTCACCCCAGTTCACCACCTGCTTGCCCAGACGCACCGAACCTGGCTCATCGGCAATCGAGTAGTTGTGGTAAACGAAGGCGTCGAGGATCTGCCCGCCGGAAGAACGCGCCGCGACATCACGGTTGTGGTTGCTGACGTCCTTGTATTCCAGGTCCTGGTTCTGCAGCGCGAAGTCGTACCAGTATTTGCCCCGGACGAAGACCCCGGTGTCACCGTATTTCAGTTCGAGATCATGGATGCCCTTGAAGATCTTCGAGAAGGCCTGGCCGCTCTTGAAGTTCAGGTGACCGTTGTCGGAAGTCTGGGACAGGCCCTTGCCGCCGTTGTTGACACCAATAAGATCCTTGTTCGGCTGCTGAGTCGAAATACTCATGCCCAGGGAGAGCGAGGAGTCGAACTGACCTTCGATTTCACCGACGTTGAAACTGACGCCGAATGCGGGCCCGGCGAGCGTAGAGGCAAGACTGACGGCCAGAGGCAGTTTAGCCCGGCGCCAGAACTGGTTTACTGATGTCATCGACGCTACTCCATGTGCATTATTGTTATGGCAGTGAGTACTTTTAAAAACGCCTGGAAGACCGGGAGCCAGTAGCCGCCCGACGTCACTCCAAAGTTGCATCGCCCCGTGTTGTGCGTGTGCCCCGTTCTTAAAAATCCTTGAGCGGACTATAGCCAGCAGGTGGTATTGCTTGATCCCTCTAAAGTGTGATTTGCAGCTGCCGGCCACTCTGGAACAGTCCTTTCGCCAGTCCGACACATGTCGGCCTCGCAAGGATGGCTGAAAATTTGAATTTAACAAGCCAAGCGCTTGCTTGGTGGGTCTGGCGCGCCGTTTTCGGCGCGCCAGCAGACGCTCAGAGCGTCGAGAGGAAGGTGCTGTTGTTGGCCTGCCATTCGGTGATGTCGAGGCGGATGCGCTTCTTGTCGAGTTTACCGACACTGGTCTTGGGAATTTCCGTAACAAGGGCGATCTGGCTCGGAATCGCCCACTTGCTCAGGTGCCCCAACTCCACGAATGGCTTGAGGTGTTCCTTGAGCTCGCGCGCGCCGATCATGTGCCCTTCGCGGATCACCAGCAGCGCAAACGGGCGCTCGCCCCACTGCGGATCGGCGATGCCCACCACTGCTACTTCACGTACCGCCGCGTGACGGCTGATCAGGTCCTCGAGGTCCAGCGAGGAAATCCACTCGCCGCCGGTCTTGATTACGTCTTTGATCCGGTCACGGATGTCGATCACGCCCATGCTGTCGAGTGTCGCCACATCACCGGTGTGCAACCAGCCACCAGCCCACAGTTCGGCGCCCTTCTGCGGCTCGTTGAAATAACCTTCGGTGAGCCACGGCGCACGCAGCACCAGTTCACCCTGGGTCTCGCCGTCGGCCGGGAGAAAGTTACCCTCGGCATCGACAATCGCCGCTTCGACCAGCGGCCCCGGCACACCGGCCTTGATCCGGTAAGTGGTGCGCTCGTCTTCGGTGCCGGCCATCAGTTCGTCATTCAGATGCGCGCATGAGACCAGTGGCCCGGTCTCCGACATGCCGTACGCCGCCGTCAGTTGAATGCCCCGGGACTTGGCGGTTTCATACAACGTGCGATTGAGCGCGCTGCCACCGATGACGATTTTCCAGCCACCAAAATCGGTGCCCTGCGCGCCTTTGGCGTTGAGCAGCATTTGCAGGATGGTCGGCACGCAGTGGGAGAACGTGACCTTCTCCTTGCGCCACAGCTCGACCAGGAATTCAGGGTCGTAACGCCCCGGATAAACCTGCTTGAGCCCGAGCATGGTCGCCACGTATGGCAGGCCCCAGGCATGCACATGGAACATCGGGGTAATCGGCATGTACACGTCGTTGGTGCCGAGCAGCCGCACGCTGTCGATCGCGCCCATGATGGTCGACACGCCCATGGTGTGCAGCACCAGTTGCCGATGGGTGAAGTACACGCCCTTCGGGTTGCCGGTGGTGCCGGTGGTGTAGAACGTGGTGGCGACCGAGTTTTCGTCGAAGTCCTGGAAGTCGTACTGCGTGCTGGCGGCGGCCAGCAGTTGCTCGTACTCGCCGACCAGGTTCGGCAGCTCGGCAGTCTTCTCCGGCAGATCGGTCAGCAGCAGGGTTTTCTCCACCGTGGTCAGGTGCGGCGCGATGGCCTGGTACAGCCCGACAAACTCGCTGTTGACCAGCACAAAGCGGTCCTCGGCGTGGTTCATGGTGTAGAGGATCTGCTCCGGCGAGAGGCGCACGTTGATGGTGTGGATCACCGCGCCGATCATCGGGATGGCGAACATGCATTCCAGGTAGCGATGGCTGTCCCAGTCCATCACCGCCACTGTGTCACCCGCCTTCACCCCGGCCGCCGTCAACACGTTGGCTAGCCGCGCCACGCGCTCGATCAGGGTCGGATAGCTGTAGCGCAACTGGTCTCGGTAGATGATCTCGCGGGTTTTCTCGTAACGGGCGCCGGACATCAGCAGCCGTTTGATCAGCAATGGATACTGGTAGGCCCCATCGGCCGGGGGAATGACGCGAGTCTGCAACATATGAATCCCTTTTCTGGCTGCACGGTGTTGGCGTAGAGAGCATTACTCTAGAGCCGTTATACCCCAGCCAAATCAGCCAAAGGAATGATTTGCAGAACCGTACAAATGCTAGCTTTGCGCCAGCATTTGCCGGTATTCAGCGCCGATCAGGCCGTTTGCCCTACAGCCGCTTCGGAAGGAGTGCGTGGGAAAAACACGGCAGCGAGGAAGGTCAACGCGCCGAAACCCGCCAGAATCAAGTAAAGCCCGACAAAACCATGGCGCGGTTCGACATAGGCAATCAGCGGAATCGCCGTTGCGCTGGCGCCGAACGACAGGCAGTAACGCAGGGCGAAGACCCGTGACTGCCACTGCGGCGCAACGAAATTGGCGACCATCGAATCGTTCACCGTCACCTGACCGAACACCACGAACATGAACGCCGCACCGAGCACGATCACTGCCCAGCCATCGACATACGCCATGGCGTACAACAGCGGCGCCTGAAACAGCGTCAACACAATAAACGGCCATTTCAGGCTGACCCGGTGCAGCACCTGGCCGATGCTCAATTGCGCCACCGCACCGAAGGCGTACGCCAGGCTGACCACCACGCCAAGGGTTTGCGGCGAGGCGAACAAGTCATGCAGACGCTCCTGAAACAGCTTCGGGTAGGTCATGGTCGTGGCATTGAACACCACGCCGCCGGTGGCAGTGGCCAGCGCCAGCACCGTGAACACCATGACCATCGAAATCCGTTGCCCCGCAACGCCTTTCAGGGCGGTGTGCGGACGCCGCGGGATCGGCTCCTCACGCACCTGCAAGGCAAAACCGATTCCCAGCACAATTGCCACCACCCCCGGTAACACGAACGCTGAACGCCAGCCGAACTGCGCCACCAGCAACCCGGTGATCAGCGCCGAAAACGCCACGCCAAGGTTGCCCCACATGCCGTTGATGCCGATCTCCCGCCCACGGTTCTGTGCATAAGCCACCAGCATAGCGGTGCCCACCGGGTGATAGATCGCTGCAAAAATGCCAATCAGGGTCAGCCCCACTACCAGCATCGTCGGGCCAGTGCTCAGCCCGGTGAAGATCGCCGAGGCGCCAATGCCGAAGAAAAACACCAGCATCATCTGCCGCCGACTCCAGTGATCACCTAACCAGCCAGCCGGTAGCGAGCAGGCGCCAAAGGCAATGAAGCCGCCCAGCGACAGGCCGATCAGCGCGGCGTAGTCGAGACCAAAAGCCTGGGTCATGCCGAGCACGGCGGCGGGAAAAATCAGCATGAACATGTGATCGATCACATGGGCGGCGTTGACATAACGTATGACGTTTCGAGATTGGTTCATGGCGGCACGCTTGTGTTTGTTATGGGCGGATGGTTGTCAGCGGCTCTATGCTAAGTTGGCGACAAAGCGCATACCTGCCAACCAAGTCATCGAATCAGACATGTTAATCACCCATTTCGAACACGGCCCGGTGAGTGCCTATCCCCGGGATTATCTGGACGGCGCACACCAGCCGCTGCACCTGCACCGCGAGGCGCAGTTGCTGTATGCCGTCAGAGGGATCATGCGCGTGGTCACCGACCTGGGTGCCTGGGTGATTCCGCCGAGCCGCGCGGTGTGGATTGCGCCACAAGTCGCACACGAGATATTCATGTCCGGCGACGTGCAGATGCGCTCACTGTTCATCGCCCCCGAGCTGTCACCGGCCAGCCTGCAACAGTGCTGCGTGCTGGCGGTAACGCCGCTGCTGCGCGAGTTGATCCTGCGCGCCGTACAGGGCCCGCCGCACGCGGACAATCCGCTGATCCAGCAGTTGATGCTGGAAGAACTGGCCAGCCTGGAAAACCTGCCGCTGCACATTCCGATGCCGACTGACCGGCGCCTGCAGAACATCTGTCTGGCGCTGCTGCACACACCCGATCACCCCAACACCCTGGAAGACTGGGCGCAACAGGTCGGTGCCAGCTCACGCACCCTGGCGCGGCTGTTCCAACGACAACTGAAGATGAGCTTCAACGCCTGGCGCCAGCAACTGCGCCTGATGGAAGCCCTGCCGCGCCTGCTCGCCGGGGACAGCGTGCAAAGCGTGGCACGGGACTTGGGTTACGGCAGCGCGCGGGCGTTCAGCGCGATGTTTCGCCGTTTGCTCGGGGAGAATCCGCGCGAATACCTCAACAACCTGAGCAAACTCAGCGAACTGTTGTAGGAATCGCCTCGCTCCCCTGTGGGAGCGGGCTTGCTCGCGAAAGCGGTCTTCCAGTCACCTCTGAAGTCGACTGATCCGACGCATTCGCGAGCAAGCCCGCACACACAGTTGATCGCGGTGCTTACTCAGTGCATCTCGGTGAACGCGAGTTTCACGCCGATGGCGATCAGCACCGCGCCCATGGTGCGGTCGAACCAGTGGCCCATGCGGGCGAAACCGGCACGCACGCGTTGCTGACTGAACAGCATCGCCACCAGGCAGAACCAGACAGCCGTCGCAACGGCGAGGTAAACCCCGTAACCGGCCTGCACCGCCAGCGGGGTGTGCGGGTTGATCACCACGGTGAACAGCGAGAGGAAGAACAGCGTGGCTTTCGGGTTCAGGCCGTTGGTGACGAAGCCAGAAGTGAAAGCGCCGCGCGCGGTACGTACACCGGCCTCCTTGTGCAGATCGTCAGTGACGGGTTTCGCCGGTTGCGCGCGCAAGGCCTTGAAGCCGATGTACAGCAGGTAAGCGGCAGCCGCCCATTTCAACGCGTTGAACAGCACGATCGACTGCGACACGATCAGGCCGATGCCCAACAGCGAATAGCCCACGTGCAGGAAAATCGCCGTGCCTACGCCCAATGCGGTCCAGGTGCCCGCGCGTCGGCCATGGGTCACGCTCTCGCGCACCACCACGGCAAAGTCCGGGCCCGGGCTGGCCACGGCCAGCAGATGGATCAGTGCAACGGTCAAGAACTCGGTCCAGTACATGGGGGCTCCTCTGGGGCAGCTTGGTCTATTAAAAAATCTGTAGGAAACGCAGTTACTGTGGTGAGGGGATTTATCCCCGACCGACTGCGCAGCAGTCGCAAACCCATTGCTTGCGGTGCGCCTGAAACACCCAAAAAAAATGTTTTTGGGGCTGCTTCGCAGCCATCGGTGATAAATCCCCTCGCCACAAAGTTATTCACTTGGCGATGTATCGCATGAGACTTTCGGGCGCTGTGCGTAACCAATTGTTTCATCTGGTAGGCTCGGCAGATTACGCCTTCCGTTCACCGCACAAAAGGTACAGTTGATGACGAACCCGCGCCGCGCCGTATTCCTTGATCACCCGTCTCTGGATCTCGGCGATCTCGACCTCAGCCCGTTGCGCGCCTGCTTCAGCGACCTGCAACTGTTCGCCCAGACCTTGCCCGAACAGGTCAGCGAGCGCCTGCAAGGTGCCACCGTGGCGATCACCAACAAGATCCGTATCGACGCCGCCGCGATGGCCGCCAACCCCGATCTGAAGCTGATCCTGATCACCGCCACCGGCACCAACAACGTCGATCTGGAAGCGGCCCGCTCCCACGGCATCACCGTGTGCAACTGTCAGGGTTACGGCACGCCGTCGGTGGCGCAACACACGATCATGTTGCTGCTCAACCTCGCCACGCGCCTGGCTGACTACCAGAAAGCGGTGGGCGAAGGTCGCTGGCAGCAGGCAAAACAGTTCTGCCTGCTGGACTACCCGATCGTCGAACTGGAAGGCAAAACCCTCGGCCTGCTCGGTCACGGCGAACTCGGCGGCGCCGTCGCGCGACTGGCCGAAGCATTTGGCATGCGCGTACTGCTCGGGCAGATTCCGGGCCGCCCTGCCCGCGCGGATCGCCTGCCGCTGGAGGCGTTACTGCCACAGATCGACGCCCTGACCCTGCATTGCCCGCTCAACGAACACACCCGGCACTTCATCGGTGCACACGAACTGGCGGCGATGAAACCCGGCGCCTTTGTGGTCAACACCGCCCGTGGAGGTCTGATCGACGAACAAGCCCTGGCTGATGCTTTGCGCAACGGCCATCTCGGCGGCGCGGCCACCGATGTGCTGAGCGTCGAACCACCGGTCAACGGCAATCCATTGCTGGCCGCCGATATTCCACGCCTTATAGTCACCCCGCACAACGCCTGGGGCAGTCGCGAGGCGCGGCAGCGCATCGTCGGCCAATTGAGCGAAAACGCGCAGGCGTTCTTCAGCGGTAAAGCGCTGCGGGTCGTCAGTTGATAAACTGCGGCACTTTTTTCCAAGGAGCAGTTATGGATCCGCGCAGTGAAGTACTGCTTCGTCAGCCCGAGTTATTCCAGGGTTCGCTGTTGTTGGCCGGTTTGCCCGCCGACGATTTGCTCGGGCGCCTGCCCAATGCGTTCGGCTGGTGCTGGCATGCCGGTGACCAGGCCGCACTCGATGTGCGCTTCGAAGGTCGCAGCCACTTTGGCGTGAACGTGCCGGAGCGCGAGTTCGACAGCGCCGTGGTGTTTTTGCCCAAGTCCAAGGATTTGACCGACTACATCCTCAACGCCGTGGCCGCGCGTCTGGCCGGGCGTGAGGTGTTTCTGGTCGGGGAAAAGCGCAGCGGTATCGAAGGCGCATCGAAACAGCTCAACCCGTTCGGCAAACCACGCAAACTTGACAGCGCGCGCCATTGCCAACTGTGGCAGGTCACCGTGGCCAACGCGCCGCAAGCCAAATCACTGGAAAGCCTGGCGCAGACCTATGAGTTGCCGCTGGCCGAAGGCCCGTTGAAAGTCATCAGCCTGCCGGGCGTGTTCAGCCATGGTCGACTGGATCGCGGCAGCGCCCTGCTGCTGGAGCATCTGGACAAACTGCCGAGCGGTCATCTGCTGGATTTCGGTTGTGGAGCGGGCGTGTTGGGCGCTGCGGTAAAACGTCGGTATCCGCACAATCAGGTCACTTTGCTCGACGTCGATGCGTTCGCCGCCGCCAGCAGTCGCCTGACATTGGCTGCCAACGGTCTGGAAGCGGAGGTGCTGACCGGTGATGGCATCGACGCCGCGCCGATGGGTTTGAACGCGATTCTGAGCACCCCGCCGTTCCATGTCGGGGTTCATACCGATTATTTCGCCACCGAAAACTTGCTGCGAAAAGCGGCGAAACATCTGAAAAACGGCGGCGAACTGCGCTTGGTCGCGAACAGCTTCCTGAAGTATCAGCCACTGATCGAAGAGCATCTGGGCGTGTGTGCGATCAAGGCTGAAGGCAATGGTTTCCGCATCTACCGCGCCAAGCGTGGCTGAAAATTAGCACTTGCCGAATGGGTTCTGCCTAGGCAGAATCCGCTCCGTCCTAGGGGAGTAGTCTCCCACGAGCGCCAAGCTCGTCCGGCATACGTCAACATACTTGATCCTCAGATCATGGCGTATGCGACCCAAGCGTCCGCACCAGACGGATCGCAGGGTTTGACAAGACCTATGACACGCACACCTTACCCGGGGCGGGAAGGCTGTACGTGTCATAGCCGTGTCGACCCGCCCCTTAGGAAATCCTGATGCTGGACTCATTACTCGTTCCCACCGCAATCGTTGCCTTGGCCGAAATCGGCGACAAGACGCAACTGCTCGCGCTGATTCTCGCCGCTCGCTTTCGCAAACCCTGGCCGATCATTGCCGGTATCGTCGCCGCGACCTTGGCCAACCACGCAGCAGCCGGTGCGGTAGGCGCCTGGTTCGGCAGTTTCTTCTCAGACTCGGTCCTGCACTGGATTCTCGCCGCAAGCTTCACCGCCACTGCCCTGTGGACCCTGGTCCCGGACAAGATGGACGACGATGAAGCCAGCACTGCGCGCAAGTTCGGGCCTTTCCTGACGACGCTGATCGCGTTCTTCCTGGCCGAAATGGGCGACAAGACTCAGGTCGCCACGGTGATGCTTGCGGCGCAATACCCTGAGCTGTGGCTGGTAATTATCGGTACGACGGCGGGCATGTTGATTGCCAACGTGCCGGTGGTATTGGCGGGTAATTTTGCCGCGGACAAATTGCCGCTGACCTTGATCCGTCGCCTGGCGGCTTCGGCGTTCTTCATTCTGGCGATCGTTGCGGTGTACAAGGCGATGCAGAGCAGTGGCTGGGTTTAACTTCATCTACTGAACTACCCACAACCTGTGGCGAGGGGATTTATCCCCGATGGGGCTGCGAAGCAGCCCCAAACCTAAACTGCGGTATGCCTGACACTCTGAGACATCAGGTTTTGGGCGCGCTTCGCACCCCATCGGGGATAAATCCCCTCGCCACAATCAATCCCTTCACCACAATCAATCCCATCAGGCACAGGAACTGCGACGGACTCAGGATTTCGGGGCTTTCTCGTACAGCGGCATGACCTTCGGAATCGCCGCCTGCAACGAGGCGATCCGGCTGGCCGAGGCCGGGTGGGTACTCATGAACTCTGGCGGTGCGCCTTCCGAGGCCTTGCTCATCTTGTTCCACAGGGTGATCGCGGCATTCGGGTTGTACCCGGCGCGGGCGGCCAGTTCGAGGCCGATCAGGTCGGCTTCGTTTTCGTTGGCGCGGCTGTTGGGCAAGGTCATGCCGTAGTTGGCGACGGTGTCGGCCAGCGCCAGACTGTCCTGACCCAGACCGAACAACGCGCCAGCGCCCTGCTTGGCCATTTCGATCCCGTAAGCCTTGGACATCGCTTCACGACCGTGCTCGCGCAGGGCGTGGGCGATTTCATGGCCCATCACTGCGGCGATTTCATCGTCGGTGAGTTTCAGGCTGTCGATCAGCCCGGTGTAGAAAATGATCTTGCCGCCAGGACCGCAGTTGGCGTTGAGCTCATCGCTCTTGATCAGGTTGACCTCCCACTGCCATTGCGCGGCATCGGGGCGGAAATTCGGCGCCTGGGCGATCAGCCGGTTGGCAATCGCCTGAACCCGCTTGGCCTCCGGGCTGCTCTTGTCCAGCACGCCTTTGCTCGACGCTTCGCCAACGGTCTTCTGATAGGACTGGGCATACATCTGGTCGACCTCTTGCGAGGACAGCATGCTGAACATGTACTGCTTGCGCTCCACCCCCACGGCTCCGCCGCTGGTGGTGTTGACCGACTGACAACCGGCCAGCAACAGCGCTGCGCTCAGTGCACTTACAACCAATGTCTTGTTCATTCAAAAGCTCCCTGAAAACATGCGCGTATCCTAGGCGGGTAATTGTATCGACGCCAGATACAACAGACGTGTTGCAGTGTCTTTTCGACGTTTCCCACCACCCCTGTCGTAAAAAATTCACAGCGACCGGCGAACCCGCTACCACTGCGTCGCACACCGATCCATTTGCGACATCCCCCGCCCCATTGTTCCGCTCAGCACTCATGGCGCAATGCCTGCTGCCGATACAACAGCGCAGACGTCCTCTTGCGTGCGGAGCTCCCATGAAGTTCAAGTCGATCCAGTTTTCCGTCGCCGCCCTGGCCGGCGCCATTGTCCTCAGCGTGGTCGCCGCGCTGGTGCTGTACGCGCTGTTTTCCGGCGCCCGTACGCAAGAGATGGTGCAACAGCGCACGCAGGCGCAGTTCGAGCAAGTCATCGAACAACGCCTGACCTCGCTGGCGCAGACCCAGGTCAGCCAGATCCAGCGCGAACTCGAAGCGCCGCTGCTGATTGCCGGCGGACTGGTGCGCGTCAACGCCCTGCTCGGCACGCCGGGCGCCGATGGTCAGCCGCGCCTGACCGTCAGCCGCGAGCAGTTGATCAGCCTGATCAAAGAGAACGTCGAGAAGAATCCGAAGATTCTCGGCACTTACATCGGCTGGGAAAAGAACGCACTGGACCACAATGACGCAGCCTACGTCGGCACCAGCGTGGTGGGTATCGACGCAGCCAACGGGCGCTTCCTGCCATGGTGGTTCCGCAACGACGACGGCACCCTCGGCCTGGACAAACTGGCGGACGTCGACGACCAGAAAGTCCTGTCCACCGGCGTGCGCGCCAGCGAATACTACCTGTGCTCGAAAGAGAGCAAAAAATCCTGCGTGATCGATCCGGCGCCGTACAAGGTCGGCGACAAGATCGTCATGCTCGCCTCGTTCATTGAGCCGATCATGCTCAACGGCGCATTCCAGGGCATTGTCGGCGCCGACCTGTCGGTGAACTTCATCCAGGACATGCTCCTCGGCGCCAACCAGAAACTCTACAGCGGTGCCGGGCAAATGGCCCTGATCGGCGGCAACGGCCGGATCGTTGCCTACACCAAGGACCCAAGCAAGTTCGGTGAGAAGGTCAGCGACATCCTCGACGCCGAGCAGATCGCCAACATGGCCAATCTCAAGCGCGGCGAAGTCACCTACTCGGTCAACAAGGACAAGGGCCGCATCGAGTTGTACCTGCCGTTCGGCATCGGCCAGACCGACGCCCGCTGGACCTTGATGCTGCAATTGCCACTGAACGCAGTGATGGCGGATCTGCAGAAGCTCCAGGCCGACCTCGATGCCCAGCGCAAATCCGATACCTTCGGCATGGCCATCGTCGGTCTGATCATCGCCGGCGTCGGCCTGCTGGTGATCTGGCTGGTCGGTCACGGCATCGCCCGACCACTCAAGCAAATGGTCGCCATGCTGGATGACATCGCCAAAGGTGAAGGCGATCTGACTCGTCGCTTGAGCAGTGATCGCAGCGATGAGCTCGGCTCGATTGCCAAGGGCTTCAACACCTTCCTCGCCAAGTTGCAGGCGATGATCACGCAGGTGGTGACGTCGGTGCAGAGCGTCAGCGATTCCTCTGAACACACCGCCGACATCGCAATTCGCACCAACATCGGCATTCAGAAACAAATGGCCGAGATCGATCAGGTCGCCACCGCCGTGCAGGAAATGACCGCGACTGCGCAAGACGTCGCGCGCAACGCCACCCAGGCCGCGCAAGCCGCCAGCCATGCGGATCAGGCCGCAGGGCAAGGCATGCAGATTGTCCGTGACACCTCGAATTCGATTGGCGTGCTGGCGGTGGAAATCGGCAAAGCCGTGGAGGTGGTGCAGGCCCTGGCCAAGGACAGCGAGAACATCAACGCGATCCTCACCGCGATTCGCGGGATCGCCGAACAGACCAACCTGCTGGCGCTGAACGCGGCGATCGAAGCGGCGCGTGCCGGCGAACAAGGGCGCGGTTTTGCCGTGGTGGCGGACGAGGTGCGCAATCTGGCGCAGAAGACCCAGAAGGCCACCGAAGAAATCCAGAGCATGATCCAGCAACTGCAACAGGGCACCCGCGATGTCGTGCGGGTCATGGAAGACAGCCAGAACCGTACCGATGAAAGCGTGCAGCACGCGGCGAAAGCGGCTCAAGCGCTGGAAACGATTACTCAGGCGGTGTCGGTGATCAACGACATGAACACGCAGATTGCCAGTGCGGCCGAAGAACAGAGCGCGGTGGCGGATGACATCAACCGCAATGTGATCAACATCGGGCAAGTGGCCAATGAAGTGGCGGGCGGTGCGGATGAGTCGAGTTCGGCGAGCGCGGATTTGACCAAATTGGCTGAGCAGCAGCGGCGGTTGATCAATCAGTTCAAGGTCTGAAAAGCGAAAAGCACCCTCACCCCAGCCCTCTCCCGGAGGGAGAGGGGGGCCGACCGAGTTGTCTCCTGTCATACATCGACCTGAAATAACCAGTCGATTATGGATTCAAAGCAGAGCGTTCAAGTCGGTGTATTTCTTCAATATCCCCCAATCGGTCCCCTCTCCCTCTGGGAGGGAGAGGGGGCCGACCGAGTTGTCTCCTGTCATACATCGACCTGAAATAACCAG